>DMMK01000510.1 GCA_003453085.1 Verrucomicrobiales bacterium | reverse complement strand
GGAAACTGGACATCCAAGGATTCTGCCAAACTGATCCAGCAGACATTGTCAGATGCCAAACGAACTGTTTCGATTGATTCGAAGCAGATTCATCTGATGGGGCTTTCCAATGGAGGTCTGGGTGTCGGTCACGTGGCCCGCGATTTGGGAGATCAGTTCAAGTCCATCACCTTGATTTCTCCGGTGGTGGACAGGGAGGTCATCCAGACTCCCAAGTTTTTTGTGAAGTGGAAGGGCAAGCCTGTTTGCATCATTTCGGGTGCAGAGGATGATCGTGTTCCGCTGACAAGCGTGGAGGAGGCAGCTTCGGCCATGATCAAAAAGGGAATCCAGGTGACTCTGAAAGCCATTCCATCGGCTGATCACTTCCTGCTCTTCAGCCATCGCCAGGAAGTCATCGCTCAGTTAAAGGCCTGGTTGAAAGCGCCCGTTGTTATAACGCCTGCGGCAGCGGAGGGGAGTCCGTAAGAAACAGGGTGTGAATCAAGGGGCTGGTTTGTCTGGCCAAGGCTGAAGGACGATTTCTTTTTCCGGACTGCCATCGCCAGGATCAAAGATCCACTGGGCGGCGGTGCCCGATTGTTCATATACCAGAGATGGGTCCCAACCAAGCTGCAGGAAGAGGCGGTAACCGGTGATTTCCGGCAAATAATGCCAGGCGGTAGGAGGACCTGAAGACGATAAGGACATGAAGCGCACAAGATCGGCCTCTTCCTTGGGATAATGTCCGTTCTGGGCAAGATACCGCTGGAGGGCTTCAACCAAGGGCAGTGCGGAGCCTGCCTGGACGGTAAGCCAGGGGTCTTGATCCACTGCCGAATAATGAGAGGAGACACCGCCGATCCATTTCCTGCTGCAACCACAGGCGAGCAGGAGCAAAGCAGCCAGAAGAAGGCCGTGAGAGAAAGTTTTCATGCGGTCCTACAGGACTTATCACAACAGCGCCAGGCTGGCCAGTTCGCGATAGTAGGGGCAGCTCAGAAGAAGCTCCTCGTGGCGGCCATGGGCCAGCACTTCTCCCTGGCGCATGACGTAGATCACATCGGCACTGATGACGGTGCTGAGGCGGTGGGCGATGACGAGGCAGGTGCGGTCCTGGCGCAGGGTGTCGAGAGCCTGCTGGATGAGCTGTTCGGACTTCGTATCCACGGCGCTGGTGGCTTCATCCAGGAGCAGGATGGGGGCATCTTTGAGAAACGCGCGCGCCATGGCGATGCGCTGACGCTCCCCACCGCTCAGCATGACCCCACGCTCTCCCACCTGGGCATCGAGACCGTCCGGATGCCGCCTAACAAACTCTTCTGCGCAGGCCAGATTGAGGGCCTGCCACATTTCGGCATCATCCGCCGCGTGTTTGCCCAGGCGCAAATTTTCCCGGATGGACCCGGCAAAGAGGAAGGCATCCTGCGTGACGTAGGCAATGGCATCCCGTAAGGAGACCTGGCTGTAATCTGCGATGGAGGAGCCATCCAGAGTGATGCTGCCGGACTGCGGATCATAAAACCGAGTGAGCAACTGAAACAGCGTGGACTTGCCGGACCCCGTCGCGCCCACGATGGCCACCGTCTGCCGGGGCTGCACGGTGAGGTTCAGATCATGCACCACTGGTTTGTCCGGCTGATAACCAAAGGTCACTTGGCGGAATTCGATGGAGCCCTTGGCCTGGGACAGGGCACGGCCTTTTTCCAGATCCTCCTCGCCTTCCTGATCCAGGATTTTGAAGACACGCTCCGCGCTGGCCAGGCCGGTGACGATGGTCTGATTCACCCCATGCAACCGGGCAATGGGCTCGAAAAAGAAGCCTAACAAAAAGATGAATTTGAAAAGTTCACCCGTGGTCAGGTTCCCCTGGATGGCTCCATACGCGCCCACGCCCAGCAGCAGCACCAGGCCCAGGCTGCCGAAGAAACCCATGAGCGGGCTGTACACGGCCCAGGCGGTCATCAGCTTTTGCTGGGCTTGGCGCAGGCCGTGGCTGGCGTTGTTAAAATCTTCCTGTTTGGTGTCTTCTGCCGTGTAGCTTTTGATCTGGCGGATGCCCGTAATGGTGTCATGCAGCAGGGAGTTCATGTGGCTGCTGGCCTCCCGTGCCAGCTTAGCCCGGGGGGCGATCCAGCGGGCAAACAGCCAGCCCCCTGCCGCGATGAAGGGTGTGGGCACCATGACGATGAGGGCGAAAGTGCTGTTGGTGTAAAACATCACCACGGCACTGATGATGATCTGTAGGATGGAGGTGACGCCTTGCTCGATGCCTTCCAGGATCACACGTTGGGTCGCAGGCACATCATCCGCCATGCGGGTGAGGATGTCTCCGGTGCTCTGGCGGTCAAACCAGCTCAGGGGCAGGCGGGCGATCTTGTGATGGAGCTGCCCACGAAGGTCAAAGATCATGCGTTGTTCAAAGACGCTGTTCAGCCGCGTGCGCACGTAGAAGAGAAACTCCCGCAGAAAGAAGGCCCCCACGGCCAGACCACCTGCGCGCCAGATACCGGGGATGTCTTTGTTCGGGATGATGTCATCCACAAACCACTGCACCACGCCTGGAAAGACGATGATCAAGGACGTGCCGATGACGGCGAGGACAAACTGCACGGCGGCCATGCGCCAGTGCGCCCGGGCAAAGACGAGCAGGCGGCTGGCGGTGGTGCGCAGGGAGGTGGGTTTTTCGGACATGGGGGCAATGGCGAAAACTCTGACGTGATGGCCTCGCCGATTGATCAGGCAAAGTGGGACTTTTTATCGCCGCTGATACACGATGCTGTCCATGGCCTGTTCCAGCGCCAGGCCTTTGAGGAACGGCTCCAGTTCTGGGTTGCTGGCGGTCTCCAGAACCTGGGGCAACTGCATGAGGCCGGCAAAGTCCTGCCGCGAGATGGCCTGCCGCACTTTTTCATCACGCCCGAGAGCGGCGATTTCAGGGTGGTTCAGCGCCTTGGCGGTTTCCGGACCTTTCGCCGCGATCTGCTGCCACACACGACCATCGGGCCACAGGATGAGCAGCCGGGCCAGGTTGGCCGTGGCGCGAAAGTCATAAGGGTCCAGTTTTTCCACCAGCCTGCCCACGGAGGTGCGGTCCACCTTTTGAGCGAGCTGTTCCACCCAGGCCCCGAAGTCGCTCTTTTCGCCTTTGCCCTGCTGCTGGATGGAGGCGTTTTCCAGACCATAGACGCTGCCTACGAGGCGCAGCACCATCGTGCTAAGCCAGACCAGAACCCCCGACGGCAAAAGGCTGAGCAGGCCTGCCTTCCACCCGGTGATGCTGCCCAAAAAAGCGAGCAGGCCAAAACCAGCCACGACATTGATGACGGCCCGCGCGAGGAAAAAGGTGAGCATGGCCGCCGCACCGGACATCATGAGCAGGGTGTCGGTGCTCATGTTTGCCCCGTAAGCGCCGAAGACCTCCGCCCGGTGGCGGAAGATGTAGAGGCCCGCCAGGACGGAAAGGCCCAGACTGAGCATGGTGAGGATCTGCGAAACGATGCCTCGCGCAAAGGCGAGCCCGGCGAGGAAGGCCACCAGGGCCAGCCCGCCTGCCGTCATGCTGCTCCCCGAAAAAGTGCTTTTTACACTTTCCAGGGCACCGCTCATGTCTGGCAGGCTGATGGCGAGTTCTTGCATGGATGGATTCAAGCCCATCAAAAGGGTAGGCACGCCCTGCTGCAAGCCGTTTATGTGAGGGGCGCCTGAGGGAAGCTGGCTGATGAAGGCTACTTCCGTTCTGATTTCCGGGGCTTCGTCGCTTGAAACAAACTGGCTGGATTTAGTGCCTCGCCTTTGAGAAAGCTGCCGTCGTAATGGCGGTGGAGGTCATCTTCCCTTCCCATTTTGCGATCCCGCCCCCCGCTGCGGATATTCACCCCGTCCCCCCCAATGGCATGGAAGTAGAGCGGGGTGTCCCAGCGATCCATGAGCTGCCCCTTGGCATTGCAGGTG
>DMMK01000050.1 GCA_003453085.1 Verrucomicrobiales bacterium | reverse complement strand
AAGAGCGGGGTGCCCGCGCTGCGGACGAAAGCGATGTGCCTGGACACCTGGGCCTATGGCGAAGGCTGGCTGACGTGCCTGGACATCCAGAGCGGTGAATTCACCCAGGCTAATCAGGCCGGAGAGGTGAAAAGATTCACCCTGGCGGATCTGGAAGGTCATGGAGGAGAAAAATCCACGCAACTGCCAGTAAGCCCGCCCAACTGACATTTAGACCTTGCGAGGCTGTTGCCTGCGTACAAGTGTCAACCGTCGGGCCATCGCCCTTTTACAACCCAGGAATTTTCTATCATCGTGTCATCAGCTCGCTCGATTCTCGTCACCGGAGGCACCGGTTCGTTCGGTCAAAAATGCATCGCCACCCTGCTTGCGGATCCGGAGGTGAAACGCATCGTGATTTACTCCCGCGATGAGTTGAAGCAGTTCGAAATGGGGCAGAAATTCACCGACCCCCGGCTGCGTTATTTCATCGGCGACGTGCGTGACAAGGACCGCCTGCAGCGTGCGCTGGAAGGGGTGGACACTGTGATCCACGCAGCGGCGCTGAAGCAGGTGCCTGCGGCGGAGTACAACCCGATGGAGTTCATCAAAACGAACGTCCTGGGGGCGGAAAACCTGATCGAAGCCTGCCTGGACAACGATGTGCAGAACGTGGTGGCCCTTTCCACCGACAAGGCGGCAGCACCGATCAATCTTTATGGCGCAACGAAGCTGTGCTCCGACAAGCTTTTCATCGCGGCGAACAACATGCGCGGGGACCGGAAGATCAAGTTCAGCGTGGTGCGTTACGGCAATGTGATGGGATCGCGCGGATCGGTGATTCCCTTTTTCCTGGAGAAGCGCAAGACAGGGGTGCTGCCGATCACGGACCCGGAGATGACGCGCTTTAACATCACGCTGGAAGAGGGTGTGGAACTGGTGATGCACGCGCTGGAGCATGCGATCGGCGGGGAGATCTTAGTGCCGAAGACCCCGAGCTACCCGATCACGGATGTGGCGGAAGCCATCGGGCCGGAATGCGAGAAGCCGAGGGTGGGCATTCGCCCGGGCGAGAAGATCCACGAAGAGATGGTGACCTCCACGGATGCACTGCAGACGATTTCGACGGACAAGCACTACATCATCGTGCCGAACAAGCACCGGCAGCCGCTGGATGTGACGATCAAGGCTTTCTGTGATCACCACGGCGCGACGCCGGTATCCTCTGGGCTGGCCTACAACTCCGGCACCAACACGGAATGGATGACCGTGGAAGAAATCCGGAAACTGATCCAGTCCCACGTGGACCCGACCTTCACTGTCTAATCCCCTTTTATCCGACTTGCTGACATGAGTTCCGCCACTACTCCCTGGGATCTAAAAAGAGCTTATCAGGAGGGGCAAAATCTGATGAAGATTCTTCGTCAGGAGGCAGGTGCCACCGGCAATGACGAGAAGATGATCGAGCTGTCGTACGACCTGCAGGCGGGATCGTACGTGGGGGCGCTGGCGGACCCGGTGCTGCTGGCACACAAGCGTGAATATTGCCGGCATGTGGCGGCGCTGCTGGAAAGCCTGGGGCCGGTGAGCAGCCTGCTGGACGCGGGGATGGGCGAGGGCAACATGCTGTGGCTGACGCTTTCCCAGATGGCGAACCCGCCGCTGCAGGTGCATGGCTTTGACCTGTGCTGGTCGCGCATGGCGGTGGCCCGCGAGTGGCTGGAGAAGCAGGAGCCGTGCTTTGAGATCCAGATCTGCACGGGCAGCCTGACGGAGATCCCGTACATGGACAATAGCGTGGATGTGGTGTGGACGAACCATTCCATTGAGCCGAACCACGGGCGTGAGGCGGCGATCCTTTCTGAGCTGCATCGGGTGTGCCGCCGCTATGTGGTGATGCTGGAGCCTGCCTATGAACTGGGCAGCGATGAGGCGAGGAAGCGCATGGATGAGCATGGCTACTGTCGCAACCTGGCAGGAACGGCCAAAGAGCTGGGCTTTCGAGTGCACCGGCATGAAATCTTTGCAGGCAACCGCAATCCGCGGAACCCGACGGCGGTGCTGATTTTGGCGAAGGATGAAAACGCTACCCCGGTGACGCCGCGCCGCTGCTGCCCGGTATACAAGACCGAGCTGACCCCGATGCGGGACTGCTGGTACAGCAAGGAATCCATGCGGGCCTACCCGATCCTCAACGGCATCCCCTGCCTGCGAAGCAGCCAGAGCATCGTGGCGAGCAAATTGGCCGAGACTTTTCCCACTGATTCATGAGTTCCTTTTTACCCTATGGCCGCCAGTCTTTGGACGCTGAAGACCTGCAGGCGGTGATGGATGTGCTGAAGTCCGACTTTCTGACCCAGGGCCCTGCCATTGGCCGTTTTGAAAAGGCGGTGACGGACTGGTGCGGGGCAAAGCACGGCATTGCGATGGCCAACGGCACGGCGACGCTGCATCTGGCGGCGAAGGCGATGGGGCTGAAACATGGCGACTGGCTGTGGACGAGCCCGATCACGTTTGTGGCCTCGGCCAATGCGGGGCGGTACTGCGGGGCCAATGTGGACTTTGTGGATGTGGATCCGGGAACGGTGAACCTGTGCCCGGAGCGGCTGGAGGCGAAACTGCAGCAGGCTGAAAAAGAGGGGAAGCTGCCGAAGATCGTGGTGCCGGTACACTTCACCGGGCAGCCCTGCGCGATGGACCGCATCCATGCGCTGGGGCAAAAGTATGGCTTTAAGATCCTGGAAGATGGTGCCCATGCGCTGGGCGGCAGCTATGAAGGTGAACGGATCGGCAACTGTCGGTGGTCGGATGCGGTATCGCACAGCTTTCACCCGGTGAAGATTGTGACGAGCGGCGAGGGCGGGATGATCACGACCAACGACGACGAACTGGCCTGGAAGATCGGCATGCTGCGCACGCACGGCATCACGCGCGATGCGGACCGGATGGTGGGTGAATCTGACGGGCCGTGGTATTATCAGCAACTGGAGCTGGGCTACAACTTCCGCATGACGGACATCCAGGCCGCGCTGGGGGCGAGCCAGATGACGAAGCTGGATGCCTTTGCCGCGAGGCGGCGGGAGATCGCGGCCTTGTACGATCAGGCGTTAGGCGGGCTGCCGCTGCGACCTCTTGCGAGGGACCCGAAGGGCATCAGCGGCTGGCACCTTTACATGATCCGGCTGAACCTGACCGAGATCTCGCAGAAACGCCGGCAGGTCTTTGAAAGCCTGCGAGCGCAGGGCATCGGGGTGAATGTGCATTACATCCCGGTGCATTTGCAGCCTGACTATGTGAAGCTGGGCTTTCATGCGGGGATGTTCCCGGAAGCGGAGCAGTATTACCAGGAAGCGATCACGCTGCCGATGTTCCCCGCGATGAAGGACGAGGATATCCTGCGGGTGCGTGATGCGCTGGCGGTGGCGACGGGGGTTTAAATACTTTCGGTTAGGCATCCCAGACACCCTGCCTGATGAGCTGCTTGGTGGCCTCGCCTGGCCAGTCGCGGTTGGCGAGCGGACTGGCGGGGCTGGGGTGGAGGACTCGGCCGACTTTGAAGGGGGTGCCGAGGGTGTCTTT
>DMMK01000495.1 GCA_003453085.1 Verrucomicrobiales bacterium | reverse complement strand
TTGTTAAAAAGAAACAGATCCCCGCCTATCTACCCAGCCCGCATATGCACAGTTTCCGTTATACCCAGGGCGAATTGTTCGCCGAAAACGTCTCTCTCCAATCCCTGGCCGAGCAACACGGCACGCCCTTGTACGTGTATTCCAAAGCCACGATCACGGGCCACTTCACCCGCCTGGATGCGGCGCTGGGCAAGCTGGACCACCTCATCTGCTACGCGGTGAAGGCAAACTCCAACCTCGCCGTGCTGAGCACCATCGCCAAGCTGGGCGGCGGCTTTGACATCGTTTCCGCAGGCGAACTTTATCGCGTGATCAAAGCCGGGGGCGATGCCTCCAAGTGCACCTTTGCCGGTGTGGGCAAGACCCGTGATGAAATCGTCTATGCGCTGGAACAAGGCGTGTACTGCATCAATGCGGAGTCTGAAGCTGAGCTGCGCTACATCAACCAAGTGGCGGGCGAGATCGGCAAAAAGGCCCCGGTGGCTGTGCGTGTGAACCCGAACGTGGATGCGAAGACGCACGCGAAGATCACCACGGGCAAGAGCGAGAACAAATTCGGCATCGAGTTCGAAAATATCCTCGAAGTCTATGGCCGTGTGGCGACTGAGATGCCGAATCTCCAGATCAAGGGTCTGCAGATGCACATCGGCTCCCAGCTCACCAGCGTGGACCCGTTTGTGGAAGCGGTGAAGAAGGTGGTGCCCCTGGTCCAGGAAGTGAAGGACAAGTACG
Source organism: Verrucomicrobiales bacterium (assembly GCA_003453085.1). GTDB lineage: Bacteria > Verrucomicrobiota > Verrucomicrobiia > Verrucomicrobiales > Verrucomicrobiaceae > Prosthecobacter. Next base: position 5,566 of record DMMK01000495.1, on the reverse strand, counting down.
GCATCCAGTTTTTCAGCATCGGCGGCGGCATCGGCATTAACTACAAGCAGAGCCTGGACTCCGGCGATGAAGGCTGGTGGCAGGAAAACAGCGAGGTGCATCCCCTCACCGTCCAGGCCTATGCCGAAGCCGTGGTGCCGCACCTGGCCCCCCTGGGCCTGCGCATTCTGTGCGAGCCTGGCCGTTTCATGGTGGGCAATGCCGGCGTGCTTCTGACCAAGGTGCTCTATGAGAAGCGCGGTGCGGCCAAGACATTCAAGATCGTGGACGCCGGCATGAACGATCTCATCCGCCCGACCCTTTATGAAGGCTGGCACATGATCACCCCCCTGAAGCAGCCGACGACAGATGCCGTGGAGAAGGTGGATGTGGTGGGCCCGATCTGCGAGACCGGCGATTTCCTGGCGCAGAACCGCGAGATCCCCCTGGTCAACGAAGGTGACTACTTGGCGGTGCTCAGCGCGGGTGCTTATGGTTTTACCATGGCCTCCAACTACAACACCCGCCCGATGCCTGCCGAGATCCTGGTGGATGGCGACAAGGCCACCGTGGTTCGCGAGCGCCAGACGCTGGAAGACGTGCTGAAGGGCGAGCACATCGCCTAATTCGATCCCGATCTTCTGACAAATTCAGCCCTCTCTGCCTTCGTGGTGGAGGGGGCTTTTTTATGCGGCTACCTTTACTCCGCCTTCGCCTCTTCCTTCTCCACGCTCTTTTTTACCAAGGATTCAAAGACGAACCACTGGTCCCAGTGCTCATGGACAAAACGATGCATGATGGGCAGCCAGACTTTGCCCAGGTCATCGGCACGCTGCTTGGTCTTGCCATCGTAAAAGCAGGGGCCGCAGACAATGCGGTATTTCAGCGTACCCATGCGTTGCAAGAAAATGGGGTAACAAGGCACGCGGGCGATCTCCGCCAGCACCAGGGGGCCGCGCGGAATTTTGAAAGTAACGCCCTCATGGTCCATCTCAATTGGGGAAACGCCCGTGACGACCCGGTCCCCCTGCACGGCCACGGCTTCGCCTGCCATGAGGATGCGGCAAAGCTCCAGCCCCAGGTGGCTGTCCACCTCGTTGTAGTGGACTCGCAGGTGCGGATTTTCATCTTCCACCTTCTTCAGTTCGGCAGCCCGCAGTTCCTGAAGCTCCTCGGTTTGCTCGGGAACACGCACCATGTGCAGGGTGCGGCCAAACTTTTGGGCGAACAGAGTGGCTCCAATGTCGTAATTGCCACTGTGAATCGTGAAAACCAGGACCCCGCCCGGCTGCGCGCGCATTTCTTCGAAATGCTTGAGATCGGGGATATCCCAGGTGACCTCTCGCTTAAAATGCATGTGCCAAAGGCGGTCGAGGTAAGTCAGGGCAAACTGGTGAAACACCTGGTACCCGGCCCACCAGCGGCGCAGGGGGCCGAAGTCCGGGCGCAGCCCTTTCAAATTATCCAGCACGGCGCGGCGCTGCGGGCCTGCGAGGCAGTAAATGGCCCAGACCACGGTGGAATTCAGCACCAAGCACATCCAAACGGGCAAAATGCGAAGGATCTTGAGCAAGATCTGAGTCCAGAAGGCCCCATGCAGCCCTGTATTCCGCAGACGCGGCGCTTGCGGAGGTGGAGCTTTGGCGGTTTCTTCTGGGGGCATGAGGGGACAGCTTCAGTGTCTTGCTGTGGCCGTTTTAGCCTGAGCCTGACACCTCTCTTGGGTAGCACCTTTGCCTAGACCAGCAATTCAGTCAAAACAACATGAACGATCCCCACCTGTCTCCCCTACCGAAGACTGATTATGATGTGATCATCATGGGCGGTGCCTTTAGCGGGGCCTCCGCCGCACTCCTGCTGAAGCGTGACCACCCCGAGCTGCGTGTGCTGGTGGTGGAGCGGCAGGTGGAGTTCGACCGCAAAGTGGGTGAAAGCACCTCCGAAGTAGGCGGCTGCTTTCTCACCCGTGTTCTGCACCTGGGCAGCTACCTCAGTGCTCATCATTATCAAAAACACGGCCTGCGCATGTGGTTCTGCAAAAGTCCGCAGGACAGTGTGGAAGATTGCACGGAGCTGGGGCCCAAATTTCAAAGCCGCCTGCCCACCTTTCAGCTCGACCGTGCCCTGCTGGATGAGCACGTACTGGAACTGGCCCGAGAAGCCGGCGCGGATCTGTTGCGCCCCGCCACCCTGCGCGAAGTCAATTTGGCCGAAGATGACAGCCCACACACCGTCACGGTGGCGACCAGCACCGGTGAAGGAAGCAAGGAGACCCGCACCTTCACCACCCGCTGGGTCATTGATGCCTCTGGCAAGGCTGCCGTGCTGGCGAAAAAGCTGGGGCTCCACCGCCCGCTGGGCGATGAGCACGCCACCTCCTCCATCTGGTGCCGCTACCGCAACGTCAATACCCTGGACAGTCACAAGAGCCGCAGCACGTACCCGCAGCTCATGAAACGGGCGAAGGCCTCCCGCGCCAGCGCGACGAATCACCTCATGGGCCGCGGCTGGTGGGTGTGGCTCATCCCTCTGGCAAACGGGGACTACAGCGTGGGCATCGTCTGGGATCGCAGTGTCTTCACCCTCCCTGAAGGCGGCTCCCTCACTGAAAGGCTGCACACCCACATCCTGCAGCACCCCATTGGCCGGCTCATGTTTGAAAATGCCGAGCCGGTTGAGGGCGACACCTTTTACTACAAGGGCCTGCCTTATCATACGGAGCAGATGGCAGGCAACCGCTGGGCCATGGTGGGGGATGCTGCAGGTTTCATTGATCCGCTCTACAGCCAGGGGCTGGACTACTGCGGGCACACCGTTTACGCCGTTACCCAGATGATCGGTAAAGAGGCCATGGGGCAGGACATCACCGAGACGCTGAACTACCTCAAAGGGGCCTACAAACGCAGCTACCGCCTGTGGTTTGAATCCCTCTACAAGGGCAAGTACGAGTACATGGGCGATGCCGAGCTGGTGCGCATCGCCTTCATCATGGATCTGGGCACCTACTTCGTAGGCCCGGTGCGCCTGGTTTATGACAACCCAGAGTACGAATTTGGTCGCCTGCCCTACGACGGGCCTGCGGGCACTTTTTTCGCCAAGTTCATGGCTCTGTACAACCGCCGACTGAATGCAATGGCTAAAAAACGCCTGGCCAAAGGCACTTACGGGCTGTGGAACACGGGCATGGACCTCACTCTGGGCCAGAGCTACACACCGGACTTTTCCGCCCTGCGCTTCCTGCGCTGGGGTATCCGCCTGTGGCTGGTGGCCGAGTGGCGCACGCTCTTTGGCAAAGCGCCGAAAATGATGCCCGCCATGGCCGAAATGCCGATAGAAAAGGCCCCCATGCCCTCCACAGCCTAGGCCCTGAGACATAAAAAATGGCAATCCGCACGGGGCGGATTGCCATGGTTTAGTTCACGTGAAGGATGTTTAGCCGCGGTGAGCCGCTTTCACTCCCCGGCTGGCCGCCGTATTCCGGGCAGCCTTCTCAGCACGCAGCTTCAGCTTCTGGCGGATGGCCGCCGAGACGCCCATGAGGGCTTCGTTAAAGGTGTAGCCGTCGGCTTGCACCTGGACATCGGGCCCAGGCATTTTCAAAGTGAGAGCAATCCGAAAGCGATACGTGGCATTTTGCGGTTCTTCGACTCGGGCGGAAGCGTCGGACACGGGCATGTGCTGTCGCGCTTCCATAAAAAGGGCCTGAAGTTTTTCTTCCCATTCGGGACGGGCATCGCAACCGAAGTACTGAATATGTGTGATCATGGTGGATGTATCTATGTTGAAAGCTCCCAGCGGAGCCACAAAGGAGGAACGTTGAGATTCCCACCCTGTGACATTGCAAGGCAGCCGTGTGTTTGTAACCCCTAGCGGCTCCAGCGTTGATCTTTGTCTTCGCGGAAATGAAAAAAACCTCCAGTTTACCCCATGTCCTGGCTGCCTGAATCCAAAGACCACCTCCCCCTCACCTGGTGGAAGGGGCAACCCATCTACCTTTCCGCCATGGTGGCCATCGGGGCTGTGGCCAGCATGATTTTCACCGCGGTGCTGATGGCCGCCGCGCCAGCCACTCTGGAATACCTCATTTTCACCTTTGGCGACTGGGGCAGACTGCACCTCTGGGCTCCAGTGACTTACGCGCTGGTGAATCCGCCCAGCTTCTGGCTTGTGATCAGCGGCGTCATGTTCTGGCGTTTTGGCGAGGCGGTGGAGCGCCACCTGGGCCGCACCAGCTTTATCAAGCTGCTCGTCGTCCTCCTGCTTGTTTCACCTTTGCTGGTCACCCTGGCGGGCCTCTTTGGGCCATCGCGGGGTTGTGCCGGTGTGACGGAAATCTTCTTTGGCACCTTCATCGCCTTTGCTGCGCTTTACCCGCATGTGATGCTGTCGCTGATCTTTTTCAGCCTTGAGGCGTGGATGCTGGCCGCCGCCATCGTCGGCGTGAATGCACTGATGGCCCTTGCAGGCCGGGATTGGATCGGCCTGCTCATTCTGGCAGGCCACGTCGGCACGGCCGTGGCCTACATCCGATATGAGCAGGGCATCCTCACCCTGCCGAAAATCCCCACCTTCCAGGCCACGCCCCCGGCATCGCGGAACGCTCCCAACCCCACGCGCAGCAGCGGCGGCGGCAACGTGAATCCAGCGCCCGTCCCGAAGGTGAAAAAGCACAGCCCGGCGGTGGATGACATCCTGGACAAAATCAGCCGTGAAGGTATGCACAGCCTCACCCCGGACGAACGCCGCATCCTGGACCAGGCCAGCGAGGATCTGCAAAAACGCAAAGGCTGAGACACAGGCATTCTATTCGCTGTCTTTTGTTAGGCCGCAACTCACGCGGCTGAACTGGCTTGCGATGAAACCGAACAGGTCCGCCTCCGGATTTTTCCGGTTTAGCAGAGCACGACGTTTTGGGACTCGTTGAAATCGTAGCCCACGGCCTTATCGGCCTGCCTCCAGGCCCAAAGAATTGTTTTTGGTTAGGCCATCGGCTTCTCCACAGCCAAAAAAGAGAGCCGCTGCGATGAAGAGTACCCAGCCGGAAATCGGCCTGCCACCTGGCAGCCTTCGGCTCGCCCACCTTCAGCCCGTTTTTCTTTATGCCCGCCAGCTCCTCCTCCAAGCCCGAGACGACCACTCCCGAGACCGATGCTCCAGCCGAGACTCACCAGACTACCACGGATCTGAAACAGACGCTCACGACCAATCATGGCGTACCCATCTCCGATAATCAAAACTCTCTCAAGGCGGGCATTCGTGGCCCCACGCTCATCGAGGACTTTGTGCTGCGGGAAAAGATCACCCATTTCGACCATGAGCGCATCCCGGAACGCATCGTTCACGCACGCGGTTCAGGCGCGCATGGTTACTTTCAGGTCTATGAATCCCTGGCCGACATCACCAAGGCCGCCTTTCTGCAAAACCCAAAAACGAAGACAGAGGTCTTTGCGCGATTCTCCACCGTGGCGGGCGGTGCAGGCTCGGGCGACTTGCCACGTGATGTGCGCGGTTTCGCCGTAAAGTTCTACACCAGCGAGGGCAATTACGACCTCGTGGGCAACAACATCCCCGTCTTCTTCATCCAGGA
>DMMK01000335.1 GCA_003453085.1 Verrucomicrobiales bacterium | reverse complement strand
CACACAGCCCGTGGCCTCGGCTGCCGTCTTGTGGCTGCAGATGAGGTCCACGGCGGCATTCACCGCACCGCAGGAGGTGTGGCCCATGACGAGGATGATCTTGGCCCCGGCGACGGCACAACTGTACTCCATGCTGCCGAGCACCTTGTCGCGGGCGATGTTGCCGGCGATGCGGATGCTGAAAACGTCTCCCAGGCCCAGGTCAAAGATCAACTCGACCGGAGCACGTGAGTCAATGCAACCAAGGACGACGGCCATGGGGAACTGGCCGAGGGAGGTGGCATCGACCTGACGGCCCAGATCGCGGCTGAGGCGGGTGCCATTGAGGAAACGCTCGTTGCCTTCCTGGAAGATTTCCAGCACGCGCTGAGGAGTGAGAGCATCTTGCACTTCGCGGCTGCTGAAATCCACGAACTGGATGCGGTCTTCAAGCTGGGGGTAGCGCTCCTTGAAGCCGGTGAGGCTGAGTTGCACACCGTGGGCCTCGGCGGTGGTGTCCTTGAAATCGGTGATGAGGTCCAGGATGTCCGGGTCGATGTAATCGGTATTGCGGGCATCCAGCAGGACGTGGCCGCCGCGAGGAACGCTACGCAGGGTTTCATCCAGCGTGGCGCGGTTGAAGAAGCTGACCTGGTTGGCCAGCTCGATGCGCAGCACTTCGTCGCCTGTGGCGTGCTTTTCCATAACCTTGCGGATGGGGCGGCGGACGTTGCTGTGGAGGATGAAGCCGATGGCGATGCCGAGGCCGATGAGGATGCCGACAAGGAGATCCGTGAGGACGATGGCGACGACGGTGATGATGAAGGGCAGGAACTGGCTGCGGCCTTCGCCCCACATCTGCTTGAGGAGTTTCGGGCTGGCGAGCTTGAGGCCGGTCATCAAAAGAATGGCGGCCAGGGCGGAGAGGGGAATCTCATTGAGCAGGGTGGGCACAAACATCACACAACTCAGGAGCAGGGCCCCGTGGAAGATGGCGCTGAGCTTGGTCTTCACGCCGGCATTGATGTTCACGGAACTGCGGACGATGACGCTGGTCATGGGCAGACCGCCGATGAGGCCGACGGCCACGTTGCCGATGCCCTGGGCCAAAAGCTCGCGGTTAGGCGGGCTGCTGCGCTGTTCAGTGTCCAGCTTGTCCACCGCTTCCAGGTTCAGCAGGGTCTCCAGAGAGGCGACGATGGCGATCGTCACCGCCGCGATATAGACGGCTGGATTTCCCAGCACGCTGAAGTCCGGGAAAATCAGGAACCCAAGGAACTCCTTGGGAGATTCAGACACGGGAACCTGCACGAGGTGACTGGTCTCGATGACCCAGTCGCCACCCATCTTGCGAAGGATCAGGCTCATCACCACACCGAAGATCACCACCACCAGCGGAGCCGGGATGGGAGATTTTTTCAGCACTTTGACCTTATCCCAGACCACCAGGAGGAGGATGGAAAGCAGACCCACCAGGGCTGCACCGGGCTGAATGTCAAACCAGGCCTCGGCCAGCTCGGAGAAGGTGTTTTCATTGTCTGGCTGAAGGAAGGACTTATCGCCCATGGGGTCGGCATCGTGGCCGAGGACGTGGGGGATCTGCTTCAGGATAAGAATCACGCCGATGGCGGCGAGCAGGCCTTTGATGACGCTGGAGGGGAAAAACGCGGCAATGAAACCCGCGCGGCAGATGCCCAGGATGATCTGAATGACCCCTGCCATGACCACGGCGACCAAAAAGGCCTCAAAACTGCCAAGAGAGGCAATCTGGGCGGCGACGACGGCGGTCAGACCCGCAGCAGGGCCACTGACGCTCGTATGGGAGCCGCTAAGCATACCGACCAGGAGACCGCCTACAATGCCTGCCAGGATGCCTGAGAAGAGAGGTGCATTGGAGGCGAGGGCAACCCCCAGGCAAAGGGGCAGGGCGACGAGGAAGACAACAAGACCGGCCGTGAGGTCACGCGGAATCGTTTTGGGCGAGAGAGGATTGATGCTAGTCATTGTTGGCTGAATGGGGGAGAACTCTTTGAACCGCAAAGGTCCAAATGGGACGCCAAAATACGCACAGCGTTCAACCTTTATCCGCTAAAAAAGTGCCCGGTTGACACTTATTGTGATATAAAGGAATCCTTTATAAGATCCAAAAACTTGGCATTTTTGGCCATTTAATGGGATACAATCTCATTTATTGTGACTTTTGAGGCACAATAAATTTTCCCTGGGAAGGGTAAAGCACCCATGCGGGCTACCCAGCACACCTTCGAGTTCGGGCGTTACTGGAGTACCAGCACAAAGATGAGCTGGCCTTCACGCCACTTGGGCCCACCGATGAACAAAGGGCTGTCCGAACGCAGGACGGCATCGGTTTTCACCAGGACCTGCTGATCCCGCCAGAACTGGAGGTGGAGGTTGACCCCGCCACCGGCAGCGGGTCCCTTGGAATCGACTTTGAGAAACAGGTCCTTGGAAGGGACGACCCAGGATTCATACTCGCGAAACACGTCCTGGAGGTGCTGTCCCAGGATCTCGTAGTGCTTGTAAGGAAAGACTTTGCCCAGACGCTGGGGGAGATCGGCCAAATTGGCGGGCGGCTGCTCGTTGGAGCCACCTTTGGGTGCTTCGTTGGAAGCAAAAATGAGAGCGCCCCACACTTTTCCATCCGTCGCCGGTTTTACCGCAGGCAGCTGCTGAGTGGCTGGCGGAGCAGCACTCTGGGCCATAGCTCCGGTGAGGGAGGCCAGGGACAGGGCGAAGATAGAAAGGAGGAATTTCATCCGCGTGGATTGGCGGCAGCCAGGAGGCGAGGCTGGTTGCGGGCGTCTTTGGCGACGACGAGGACGACCTCACCGCGCTCCCCGTAAAGGGTGGTGGTGGCGAGTGCCTGCTCCGTCTCACTGCGCTCGATGTGGTAACCGACGATCTGGCGATCTGCGGGCACATCTTCCAGGCCGTTGAGCATGAGCACGGTGGCGCGGGCATCCTCGGAATGGAAAGAATTGACCTGCACGCTCTGGTTGGGCGCGTAGGTGCTGAGCACCAAGCTGCCATCGGCGGAGTCCTGCCGGACGATCATGACACCGGCGATCACCACGGCAGCGGTGACGGCGGCGAGGGTGGCAAAGCCCGGCAGGCGAAACCAGTCCAGCCAGGAGGAGCGGCTAGGTGCGATCTCGGGACTTTGGGAATCTTCCTGCGCGATGCGCATCTGGATCTGCGAATTGAAGAAGTCGCCGAACGGGACAGGCATCTCGGCCGGGAGGGCGGTGCGCACGTCCGCACACATGCGCTGCATCAGGTCGGCCTCGGCTTTCAGGGCGGGGTCAGACTCCAGCCGGAGAGTGAAGCGCGCGCTTTCAGCGGCGTCCATTTCCCCATCCAGCCAGCGGATCAGATCGTGGTCTTCAGTTGGCGTTTTCATAAGTGTCCTTCAGCAGTTCCTGGAGTTTCTTTCGGGCGTAGAAAAGGCGGCTCATCACGGTGCCCAGGGAGCAAGGGATGGTGGCGGCGATTTCCTCATATTGCAGGCCTTCCACCTCACGCAGCACGATCACCTGCCGATGATCCGGGCTGAGCTGGGCGATGGCGGCACGAATACGGTCCCCGAGTTCCGCATTCTTCAAAATGGTGTCCGGAGCGGCATCGGCATGAGGCACGGTCTCGGCCCCGGCGGCGATCTTGTGCTCCGTGCGGGAGTCGTCAAACTCGCCGTCGCCCTGGATGCGCTTCTTGCGCAGGTAGTCATAGGTGACGTTGTGGGCGATGCGGTAGAGCCAAGTATAGAAACTGGAGTCCAGCTTGAAACGCGGCAGGGCGCGCCAGGCCTTGATAAAGGCCTCCTGCGCGAGGTCCCAGGCCTCGGTTTCGTTCTGGATCATGTGATAAGTCATGGCGTAAATCCGCCCCCGGTAACGGTTCACGAGCACGTCAAATGCACGTGTGTCGCCCGCCTGGCAGCGCTTGACCAGGTCGGAGTCCGGGACTTCGCCAGGATCAGGCGCAGTGGAGGCGGGCATGTTTTAGGAGTGGCAGAGGCTATGACGGGCGCAGGAAACGCCTTATTCAAAAGAATCCTCGTCTTTATAACGACGGGAGTCAAAGAGATGCGTCAAGAAGGACACAAGAAGCCACTTTCCTGGGCCAATCACTGGATGGGGAACGGGCTGATGTGGAATTTCTCGCTGTTCTTGGACTCGAAGTACCCGAGGCTGATCTTGTCGCCAAACAGAGCCACCCAGTTGCCATAGGCATCCTGAGCCAGGGTGGTATCATAGGAGGCGACGAGAGCAGGCCGAGGCGGGCCGACCTGGCCGCGCACGGGTTTCGGGGCTTCGGCGGCGTTCTTGTCCTTCAGCCAGCGGACGAGGGTCCAGGGGGCGAACTCCAGGCGCACTTCGGCATTGTACTCGCTTTCGAGGCGGTACTTCAGCACGTCGAACTGGAGAGGACCCACCGCCCCGAGGAGCGGTATGCGGACGGCGGCATCGGGCAGCTCAAAGGGTTGGGCGACGCCCTCTTTGAGGAGCTGGTCCAGGCCATCGCGGAAGCGTTTGAACTTGGAGGTGTTTTCGTTGTGCAGGTAGGCAAAACACTCCGGCGGGAAGGTGGGCATCTCATCGAATTTGACGCCATTTTCTTCAGACAAAGTATCGCCGATTTGCAGGTCGTAGTTTCCTACCAGGCCCACCACGTCGCCTGCCCAGGCTTCATTGACGGTCTCGCGCTCCTGGGCGAAAAGGCGCTGGGAGTTGCCTAACCGCATGCGTGTTCCGGTGCGGGTATTCACGGCGGTCATGTCCCGCTGGAAACAGCCGGAGACAATGCGGATGAAGGCCACGCGGTCGCGATGCTTCGGGTTCATGTTCGCCTGGATTTTGAAGACGAAGCCGCTGAAGGCGGGGCTGGTCGGCTCGATGAAATCCTCACCCGACATGCGCGGGGCCGGGGGCGGGGCGATCTGCAGGAAGCGATCCAGCATCATCTGCACGCCAAAGTTGTTCATGGCGCTGCCGTAGAAAACCGGGGAGAGCTGGCCTTTGCGCACCTGCTCAAAGTCGAAAGGGGAACCGCCACCTTCCAGGAGATCCAGCTCATCCACTACACGCTGGTAAACCAGGGGTGGCAGGGCATTGCGCACGCTTTCATCTTCGATGCCTTTCACATTCACAGGGGCGCGGAACTTGCCGCCGACGGTGCGCTCAAAGAGATGCACTTGGTTAGACTCGCGGTCGAAGACGCCTTTGAAGTCCACGCCATCGCCGAGGGGCCAGTTCATGGGGCAGGCAGCGATGCCGAGCACCCGCTCCAACTCATCCAGTAGTTCCAAAGGTGGGCGCGCGGGGTGGACCCGCTTGTGCAGGAAGGTGACGATGGGCATGGCACGGGGGCGC
>DMMK01000573.1 GCA_003453085.1 Verrucomicrobiales bacterium | reverse complement strand
ACACCGATGATGTTGGCACCTGCGTGGGTGAAGGTGCTGTTTTCCACGACTAGGTCTGGGCTAATGGGGGCGCGGTTGCCTGCGATGATGCAGTTGTCCACAGTCGCGCCGTCGCGACAATTCTCCAGGACCACACCGCCGCCGCGCAAGGATGCCGCTTCATTGCCAGTGAAAGTGGATTGGCTGATTTTTATCTGGACGCCGGCGTCAAACAGGCCGCCACCGCGCGACCCGGCGCGATTGCCAGAGAAGGTGCATTGGATGACCTGCTGCTGGAGAGAGCCGCTGTCATAGAACACCGCGCCACCGCGAGAGGTGGCGGTGTTGTCCGTGAAGGTGCAGCCCTGCATGACGACGTTGCCGCCTGCGGTGTCCATGGCCACCGCACCGCCGCTGCCAGTGACGCTGTTTTCGGCGAACCAGCAATTCTCAAGCGTCAGCCGGGCACCATTGAGAATGGCACCGCCATTGCCGGTGACCTTGCCACCTTTCAGAGTGATCCCGCGCAGGCGCACCACGGAGCCGCTGTTGGTGAATTGAAAAATCCGGCTGGCGCCCCCTGCATCAAGTGTGAAGCCGGCGGCGAGATGACCGGCATCCAGGTAGAAGGAGCTGCTGTTATTGCTCATCTGCCCGAGGGATGGGTTCAAGGTCAGCGTCTGGCCGTTGAGGGAGTCATTGATACGGATGATGGCACCGCTGGGCGCATCCCGCAGGGCCTCGCGCAGAGAGACATTGGCCCCGGCAGGAGTGTCCAGTTCATCCGCAGCGGTGGTGACCAGAACTGCGGGCGCTTCCACCGCGCCGATGTCCGGCTGTGCGCCATCGGTGAAATTTCCATCCACGACACGTGGCTGGCGGTTGTGGTCCAGCAGCACCGTGGTGGCCCCAGCGGCATCCAACAATGGGCTGCCGGGCAGAGGAAAGAAAGTGTTGCGCTCCAGATTGACCTGTGGCGACAGAGGACTGGCGGCGGTGCCTGTGAAGTCAGTGCCAGCCCAGGTCACGCCGCCCGCATCCCCGATGCCGATGAGGTTGGGGCCGCCGCTGGTGACGGTACCGGAGGCACTCTGCACATCAGGACCGGTGGGGGCGGTATTGCCCGCGACGATGCTGGACGTGAGTGTGGTGATCGCCGCACCCGTGCCCTGATGGTTATACAAACCCCCGCCGCTGCTGGCAGCCTTGTTGTTCATCACCGTGCAGTGCAGGGCCGTGAGGGTGGCGGGGCCGTTACCACTGGAGTTCGAAATCGCGCCGCCATGCCGGAGGGAGGCGTTGCTAAAGATGAGGCAGTTTTCCAGCTCCACCGTGGCCGCACCGCCACCAGCGGTGCTGTTGTAGATGGCTCCACCTTGGGTGGAGGCTTGGTTACCACTCAATGTGCAGCGTTTCAGCGTCAGCCTGCTTGGGGTAGCCGCCATGCCGTTGGCGATGGCACCGCCCTGGCTAGCTCCGTTGGAATCGAGAGTGCAGTCCGCTAAAATCAGCGTGCCCTGGTTCAAAATTGCCCCACCCTTGCCGCTCTCCACCGCGCCCAACCCGGCGCTGTAGCTGATGGGGGTGCCGGTATTGTCGTACGTGGGGCTGCCGTTGAAGTCTACCCGGGAGGCGTGAAAGCAAACGCCCGGCAGGATGTGTAGAGCGCGGGTGTCCGGGTGGCTGATGGTGATGCGGGCACTGCCGCTGCTGCCGGCAAGGATGAGCGGCTTGTCCACCACCAGCTCACCGCGGCTGAGGTAGGCGAAGAAGCTATTGGCAGTGGCCGGGGCGAGGACGGCCCCCACTGGGGCATCCCGCACCGCCTCACGCAGAGTGACCTGGGTGCCAGAGGGAGTGTCTAGCTGATCGCCAAAGGCATTCATACGCACGACAAAGCTCTCCGCCGCGCCACTGTCTGCGACGGGGTTGTTATCCAAGTTGCCATCCGCCGGACAAATAAAGCCGCGTTGGTCGGTGGTGGCGGTGGAGGCGCTGGCGCGGTCAATCGCCGGACTATTCGGCAGCGGCGGCAGGGTGTCCGTGAGGCCACCGTAGCGGCCCAGTTCAGCCAGGTTAAGCTGGCTGGCGGTGGTGCCGTTGGTGTCCGTGGGCTGGTTGAAGGCAGGCTGGACGCTACCGCCCACATTGCCGCCACCGCTGAGGAAGGTGCCGTTCTCCACATACAGGTCCAAGATACCCGAATTGCCGCAGAAGAGGCTGTTGCTCACACGCACTCGGTCTGGAGGGCCGTTGAAGAACAGGAAACCACTTCCACCTGAATCTGTCGCAGGGAGTGCATTGCCCGTGATGGTGCAGTGATTCACCTCCATCTGGGTGTTGAGAAAGTAACCCGCTCCCCCATAAGTCGGGGTTTGGTTGGCCGTGAAGGTGCAGTGATCCAGGTCAACGAGGCCAGTTAAGGTGCTGAGGGCTCCGCCATGGAGAAAGGACGTGCCGGAGGGCAACACTTGGTTGCGATGCAGGGTGCAGCGGGACATCACCAGACGGCAGGTGTCGAGGTATTGCATGATCGCCCCGCCAGTAAAGGTGGCAGTGTTGTCGCGGAAGGTACAATCCGTGAGCACCAGATTGCCGTAGATCAGAAAAATAGACCCCCCCAAGCCAATACTGAGTTCCGCAGTGCCGGTGCCGCCGCCCCCACCGCTGAAGGTGACACGGGTGAAGGCAATGTGGGGGCCAGAGTTCACGATCACGTGCCGATTGTCCCCCGTGCCTGCATCCAGGGTCAGGCCCGCTGGCAGGCTGGACGCATCCACGATGACGCTGCGATCCAGGGTGAAGCAGCCCTTGGCGGAATCCATGACCAAAGTCTGCCCATTGAGCGCGGGGGCAAAAGTGATGACGGCGCCCGCCGGGGCTTGACGCAGAGCCTCACGCAGGGAGAGGCTGGCACCGGCCGTCGGGGTGTCCAGTTCATCCACCAGGGTATTCACCACCAGCACCGGATCCGTGCCGAACTCAGTGGCGCCGATGTCCGGCAGGAAGGTGAAGTTGCCATCGCCATCCTTGTTGCGGGGGAAACCACGCGCATCCGCGAGGTGGGACAGGGTGGCCGTGGCGTGGTCAATGGCCGGACTGCCAGCCAGGGGCAGGCAGGTCTGGGTAGGGCCGCCATTGTCCGCCAGGGGTCCGAGCAGCGCGTCCACGGGTGCGGCGCTGGTGCCCACGTAGTCGCCGTTGGCATCTGTCTCTTATACACCTCCGACGCTGCCGACGACTCCTTCCGTGGAGGGTCTGAGGGGGTCTGTGTGCAT
>DMMK01000305.1 GCA_003453085.1 Verrucomicrobiales bacterium | reverse complement strand
CCCACCCCCGCCTCACTCCCCCCCACCCTTTCCAAAATCAGGCAGGGCGTGAGGATGGTGATGGCCAGTCGCATCAGCCCGGCATCCGCCTCCTGAGGCAGGATGCGCAGCTTTCTCGCCGCCGCGCCCGTGGCCATCGTGAGGTACACGGGCAGGACGACGGTGAGGATGCTGGCAAAGTCGAGCATGAGGGGAAGGCGCAGAGACGCCCTGCGGCGTAAGGGTTACTCAGCCGCCGGGGTTTCCAGACGTGGGAAGAGCGGCACAGGCGTGCCGAGCTGGTGCCCTTCCTTGAGCATGCCCCACTTCAGGTCGCTGAACTGGAAGCCTTCCGGCATCTGCCAGCCGATCTGGGCGCGAGCAGCAGCCATGGCATCTGGCATGATGGGGTTCAGCAGCACGCTCACATGCACCCAGGCCTCAGCCAGATGATAAAGCACGCTGTCCAGACGGGCGGCATTCGCGGGGTCCTTGGCCAGGGAGAAAGGCTTGGTGCTGTCCACATACGCATTCGCGGCGGAGACGATCTTCCACGCGGCGGCGATGCCGTCGTCCATGACCCAACCCTCCATCTGCTTGACGTACTCCGGTGTGGCCTGCTCCACCACCTGACGCAGCGCGGCATTTTCCGCATCGTCATAGCTGCCTGGGGACAGCACGCCGTTGCGGTACTTCTGCGCCATGTTGATGCTGCGGTTCAGCAAGTTGCCCAGACCGCCGGCGAGCTCCTTGTTGTACGACATGATGATGCGCTCATCGCTGAAGTCGCTGTCATAGCCGGTGGAGATGTCGCGCATCAGGTAGTAGCGCAGACCATCTGGCGTGAAGGTGCCCGCGAGCACATTCGGGTCAATCACATTGCCCAGGCTCTTGCTCATCTTGGATCCCTTCACATTCCACCAGCCGTGGACGATGAGGCGCGGGATCTGCTCATCGCTGAAACCGAGGGCGTGCAGCATGATGGGCCAGTAAACGGCGTGCGCCGGAACCAGGATGTCCTTGCCGATGACGTGGGCTTCCGAAGGCCACAGCGTGCTGAAATCCGGCAGGCCCTGGTTGCCACACTCGTCCGCCATGTAACCGGCGAAGCTGATGTAGTTGGTGAGAGCATCGAACCAGACGTAGTTCACAAAACGCTCGTCGAAGGGCAGGGGGATGCCCCAGCTCAGTCGCTCGATGGGGCGGCTGATGCAGAGATCCTGCGGGGTGCCCTCCAGGGCATTCAGCACATCGTTGGCGCGGTGCGCCGGGAAGATGAAATCAGGGTGGCTCTTGATGTAGCCTTTCAGCCACTCCACGTGCTCACTGAGGCGGAAGTACCAGTTCTCCTCTTCCAGCTCCTGCACTTCGCCCCACTCCTCGCCGAATTTGCCATCGGGGCCGCGTTCCTTGTCGGTCAGGAACTGCTCCTGACGCAGGCTGTAAAAGCCGGTATAACCTTGTTTGTAGAGCTGGCCTTCATCGTGCAGCTTTTGCAGCATGGCCTGCACCACACGCTTGTGTACGGGATCCGTAGTGGCGGCCCATCCGTCATAGCGCACGTTCAGTTTGTCCCAGAGGGCCGTGAAATGCTGAGTGATGCCGTCCACGAAATCCTGAGGGGAAAGTCCGGCTTTTTCGGCGCTCTTTTGCACCTTCTGGCCGTGCTGGTCCACCCCGGTGAGAAAGTACACCTCGCGACCGTTCTGCCGCTGAAAGCGGGCCATGACATCCGCCAGCACCTTTTCATAAGCATGGCCGATGTGCGGCGGTGCGTTGGTGTAATCAATGGCGGTGGTGATGTAGTAAGGCTTCACGGTCGGAAAAAAGAGAATCTCAGTGTTAAGCCCAGACACATCGGAGGGCAAGCGAGGGTGTGAGGCCAGAACCGATCTTCCTGTCACACGCAGTTCGCGTGAAATCGTAAACCCCTTGCACTCCGTCGCACAGCCCCTACCATCGCGGCCCCCTTTTTTCTTTATTCAATGGAACAACCTCTCCCTGGACAACGCTGGGTCAGCGATAGCGAACCTGAACTCGGACTCGGTGTGGTGATGAAGGCCGAATTCGGCCGGGTGGAGATCTTTTTCCCGGCTGCAGGCGGGCATCGCCAGTACGCCATCAAGACCGCCCCTCTCCGCCGTGTGCACTTCATGGCTGGTGACACCATCAAAACCCACGACGGCAAAACGCTGGAAGTGGAGTCGGTGGAAGACCGCAAGGGCATGCTCTTTTACATCGGCACCGACCGCGAAGTGAGCGAGGCCGAGCTTTCCGACACCATCAGTTTCAGCAAGCCTGAGGATCGCCTCATGGCTGGGCAGATCGACGAGCTGCGAAATTTCGACCTGCGCATCGAGGCCCTGAAACGCCGCGCCGCCATGCGCCAGTCCACCGTTCGCGGTTTCTGCGGGGGCCGTGTGGACCTGTTGCCGCACCAGATGTACATCGCCAATGAAGTGGCCGGCCGCCTGGTGCCGCGCGTGCTGCTGGCAGATGAAGTGGGCCTGGGCAAGACGATCGAGGCCAGCCTCATCCTGCATCGCCTGCATCTTACAGGGCGGGCTGAGCGCATCCTTATCCTGGTGCCTGAGCCGCTGGTGCATCAGTGGTTTGTCGAGCTCTATCGCCGCTTTCACCTGACTTTCTCCATTTACGACGAAGACCGCTGCGATGTGCTGGAGACCGAGGAAGAAGGCATCAATCCCTTCCTGGAAAGCCAGCTCATCCTTTGCAGCACCAGCTTCCTGGCGAAT
Organism: Verrucomicrobiales bacterium; assembly: GCA_003453085.1. Taxonomy (GTDB): domain Bacteria; phylum Verrucomicrobiota; class Verrucomicrobiia; order Verrucomicrobiales; family Verrucomicrobiaceae; genus Prosthecobacter. Next base: position 3,024 of record DMMK01000305.1, on the reverse strand, counting down.
TCCGCAAGCCGGGCCGCTCAGGCCGCCGAGGCGGGCTGGGACCTGCTGGTGGTGGATGAAGCGCACCATCTGGAATGGAGTGCGCAGGAGGTCAGCCCGTCCTACTCGCTGGTGGAAAATCTCACGTCGAAGATCCCGGGGCTCCTGCTCCTCACCGCGACGCCGCAGCAGCTCGGGCCTGAAGGGCACTTCGCTCGCCTGCGTTTGCTCGACTCGAATCGCTACGCAGACCTGGAGCAATTCCTCGCCGAGTCCGGTCACTACGAAGAAGTGGCCAAGGCCATGGATCGTCTGGCCTCCGGCAAGAACCTGACAGCGGCGGATGAAAAACTTTTTGTTAGGAAGTCGCCACACCTGAAGGAGCAACTCACCGCCCTGAAAAAAGGCGCTGAAGATGCCCGCGAAAAACTGATCTCCTCCCTGCTCGATGAATTCGGCACGGGCCGCGTCATGTTCCGCAACACCCGCGCCGCCCTCACCGGTTTCCCAGAGCGTGAGGCCAAACTGGTGCCGCTGGCCGGTGGGGACGAGCCTTTGGAAGCCAAGGTCAAGTGGCTGGCCAAGCTGCTGAAGGAACTGGGCGAAGAAAAAGTTCTGCTGATCTGCCGCACGCGCAAGCTGGCCGAGCAGGTGCATGAGAAACTGCTGCATGAGATCAACGTCAATGCCGCCCTCTTCCATGAAGGTCTCACGCTGATGCAGCGCGACCGCCAGGCTGCCTATTTTGCCGAAGAAGACGGTGCCCGCATTCTGCTGTGTTCGGAGATCGGCAGTGAGGGGCGCAACTTCCAGTTCGCGCATCACCTGGTGCTTTTTGACCTGCCGGAAGATCCGGAACTTCTGGAGCAGCGCATCGGTCGTCTCGACCGCATTGGCCAAACAACGACCATCCACATCCACGTGCCTTACATCAAGGCCAGTGGCGAAGAAGTGCTGGCCCGCTGGTATCATGAAGGGCTGAATGCCTTTGAGAAAAACCTGCATGGCGCGACGGAAATCGTCGAGTCCCTGCGCGAGGAACTGGCTCCGCTGCTAGCCTCCATGAAGGCAGCCCCGCTGAAGGCCTTCATCAAAAAATCTCAAGAACAGCGCAAGCTGGTGACGGCCAAACTCGAGAAGGGCCATGACCGTCTGCTGGAGCTGAACTCCTGCAAGCCTGAGCGTGCCGAGGCCGTTATCGAAGCCATTCGCGCCCAAGATGCGGACACCGAATTTGAAGAGTTTTTCATCCGTCTTGTGGACCACTTCGGTCTGCATGTGGAGGAGCATGGCAACCGCAGCTACGTGCTGATGCCGGCCCACCTCACCACCGACAAATTTCCTGCCCTGCCGGATGAAGGTCTGCTGGCCAGCTTTGACCGCACCCGCGCCCTGTCCCGTGAAAACATGGCCTTCCTCACCCAGGATCACCCGATGGTCCGCGGCGCGTTGGATCTTTTGTTAGGCAGCGAAAGTGGCAACAGCAGCTTTGGCCTCTGGCGCAGCGCTGGCAGTGAAGGCCTGATTTTGGAGACTCATTTCGTCGTCGAATGCATCGCCCCCACGGCTTTACATGTGGACCGTTTCCTGGCCGCCGTGCCCATCCGCATCGTGGTGGATCACACCAACAAAGACCGGGGTGAAGACGCGGGCTACATGCATGCGAAGATCGAAAAAGGCAGCCCGACGCGCCTGCTGGAAAACGCCGGCATCAAACGCAAAATCTTCCCCGCCATGCTGGGCAAGTCACGCAAGCTGGCCGAGGCCGAAATGGCCAAGCTCATCGCCGAGGCGACCGAGACCATGAAGGCCCAGCTCCAGGCAGAAGTGGATCGCCTGGAAGACCTGCGCCAGATCAACGACCACGTGCGCCCCGAGGAAATCGAAGCCGCGAAAACCCAGATGACCGCCCTGGAAGAAGCCATCGCCTCCGCCCGCCCCCGTCTGGATTCGCTGAGGCTGGTGCTGCAGAGTACGTGAGTGCCGGAATAGTTTCCATCCTTGCCCACCTTGCCAATCTCCTTTTGGAGTGAGAGTGTGGGGAAGGAATGACCGAAATTTTAACAGCCTTGTTCATTCATCTCCTCGTGCCGATGGCGGGGGTGTGCGGATATGCACTGCTTTGTCGAAAGCTTCGCAGCCAGGGAGCCTCCGATGCTTTTTTGGCCCAGCTTTTTCTCATTTTCTTTTGCTGGGGCGGATGGTTGATGTTGGTCATGACTTCGCTGTTTTGGAAGTGGTCAGCGCTCGCCTCGCTGGGCGCCGCTTTCCTCGTTTTCATCGCGCCCGTTGTGATGGGAATCATGGGCATTTGTCTCGCTAAAACGCCCAATGCATCCATAGCGCAGAAGAGGGCAAAGACGGCCTGCTTCGGTTACTTTGGAGCTTTGGCCTGTCTTTTAATCCCGGCTATGCTGCGAATGATTTGACTCCCCACTGAGGCCTTGATCAGTTCATGAAAGAAGAGGCTAAAAGCTTCGATGGCGGGCTTTATTCATTCACATGCAGCAAGACGTGATACGCCGATAAAGTACTCCCGAGCTTTAGCTCGCAGAGACTTGGATAGGCCATACGACCAGGAAGGGAAAGGCGGTGCTGTTACGAGCTGAAGCTCGGGAGTACTTTATCGGGCCGCTCGCAGTGGCGGGTATCACTTCTTCACTGTCTCTGCCAAGATCGTGCGGATATGTTTCCGTTCGGATTCACCGAGGTAGTCGTAGCGCTCGCTGGTGTCTTCGCCTTTTAAGATTGTCTCCAGCCGGGTCAGCACGGCCTGTTTTAAATGGGGCTGCATCTGGGTGAAGGTGCGGCTGTGGATCATGTAGCTGCAGCGGTATTTGAACAGGCGATTGAGAAGTTGGAAGTCCTTCAGGCTGCGGCCATCGGCGCTGCGCGGGGCCTTTTGAGCAAAGGCGGCTTGGAAGGCTTCATCGCCTTCGATGCCACCTTCAGGCAGTTCGGCTTCGTCTTTGAAAAGCAGGGCATCCAGCACATCTTCGGCGCTGTGGCTGATGATGCGTTGCGCCGTGCCGACCGGCTGCGGCT
>DMMK01000443.1 GCA_003453085.1 Verrucomicrobiales bacterium | reverse complement strand
GGGCAGGCTCATCGTCAGTGGTGGCGTCCGCAGCTCCGCTGTCTCTTCTGGAGACACCCTCGTTGTCGTCGGCGGGGTGACTTTCACCGACAATCCGGTCAACATGTACACCGGCCGCCTGGAGCTCGTCTCCGGGACCAACCACCCCATCATTGCCGTCGCAGGCAACAACTATGGCGTGCTGAATTCCGGCTGGGGAGCACTCTCCCAAGTCACCGTCAACAATGCCCTCAGCCCCATCGGCGTCCTCGAGCTGGGTTACCACACCACCTTCAGCGGCAGCTCGCCTAACACGACCTTCAACCTCAATGGCACCCAGCAGACCGCCGCCGAGCTCCGCACCGGGGCCATCTCCATCGGTTCAGGCGGCTACACCAGCCCCACCCGCATCCTCACCGGCACCATCGGCTCCTACCTCACCCTCAACCAGGCCACCAACAGCCTCTTCGATGGCAGCCTGCAAGGCGCAGTCTCCCTGGTGAAAAACGGCAATGGCATCCTCAGCTTGCAAGGCAACAGCACCACCACCGGAGACACCGTGCTGGTGGCGGGCGGCATCGAGCTCCGCAATGCACCAGGCTCAGTCCAGTCCGGCACCCTCGGCACCAGCACCGGCAGCAGCAGCAACTTCACCACCGTCATCACCGGCCTCACCAATGCCACCACCACCCTTTTGGTGGGGCAGCCCATCACGGGCGCTGGCATTCCCGCAGGCTCCTTCATCGCCTCCATTGACAGCAATTCTCAGGTCACCATCCGCTCCAGCGTCGCCGCCACCGCAGGCAGCACCACCGCCACCTTTGGCGCAGTCACAGGCGCGCTCACCAACAGCACCCTCGATTACCAGGGCGGTACCTTCAGCTTTGGCGTCACCACCGCCGCCACCACCCTCGGCGGTATCAAGGGTTCCCAAAATGTGAACCTCACCAATGCCAACAACAACCCCGTGGCACTCACCGTCGGCGGCAATGACCAGTCCACCGTTTACAGCGGGGCCATCAGCGGCAGCGGCTCCCTCATCAAAACCGGCACCGGCACCCTGGAACTGACCGCCACCAGCACCCACACCGGCGGCATCGCCGTGAATGCTGGCGTGCTGCTGGTAAACAACACCGCTGGCTCCGGCACGGGCCTCGGTCCCGTCTCCGTCCTCACCGGGGCCACCCTCGGCGGCACGGGCAGCATCGGCTCCGCCAGCTCCACCGCCAACATCCTGGTGAACAGCGGCGGCAGGCTGCGCATCGGCAGCACCCACGGCCTCCAGGAAGGCATCCCTGCCGATCTCGACCTCGCCACCAGCGGCCTCGGCACCATCACCCTCAGCGGCATCGTCCAGTTCGATCTCTTTGCCCGCAGCGCCGGGATCAACAGCTCCGAAAACAACGATATCCTCCGCCTCACCTCCGACACGGCGGTCATCATCGGCGGCACTTTGGAAGTCACCAACAGCACCCTGGATGACACCTCCACCTGGGTCTATGGCGATTCCTGGCAGCTCTTTGACTGGAGCGGTCTCAGCCCCGACCCTCATCACACCGGCGGCTTTGCCAGCTTCAACCTGCCCACCCTCAGCCCCGGCCTCAACTGGGATACCAGCGCCCTCTACACCACCGGCTTCATCACCATTGCTCCGGAGCCCGGTCGCGCCTTCCTACTCGCCCTCGGTGGCTTCAGCCTCCTGCTCCGCCGCCGTCGTCGGGTGGGTTGAGCCCCTCCCAGACACGCCGTTTTTTCGGCCGCAGGCGCGTGGGTCCACCCCGTTGCTTGCGGAAGATGTCAAAGACCACGTCCGATCCGTCCACCTTCATCTGGTGGACCATCTTCAGCAGGGTGCCCAGCCGCCCCTTCGGAAATCCGGCCTTGTTCGCAAACCAGCCCAGGTACTCCGCCGGGATGTCATAAATGGGCACGCCATAAGGCGGGTGATTCTGCGGCCCATACTTGCCAAACGGCATGTGCGTCCCCCCGATCTCCTCAAGATCGCGCTTCATCTGGGCGGCCAGGTCATCCATACCTCATCAAGGGCTGGGCCGTCCCTTTTGTCCAGCCAGGAAAGAATCGTCTCCCAACTACACAAAATCCTCGTATCCTGCCGGGCGCTTGCTAGTTTCCCGACCCGTGATCAAAAAAAGCACCAGGGGCATTTGGGGCGCGCTTGCTTTCAGCGTGGCAGGCACAGCCATTTCTTCGGCAGAGCCCGTGAAAGTCACCCTCAAAAACGGAGCCCAGGTCCAGGGCGACATTCTCCGCGAACGCGATGACGTCCTCATGCTCGATCTCGGCTTCACCGTCCTGAACGTGCCCCGCACCGAGATCGCCTCGCAGGAAAAGACCAGCGCCCAAAAGCTCATCGGCCCCAGCATCGCCGAAAGCGAGGACATGTACTTCGTCGAACCCGGCCGCGAGCCTCTCGCCGTGGACAAAAACGTCCTGCGCGTAGGCGAGGCCGTCGTCCAGATCCAGACTTCCTCCGGCCTCGGCTCCGGCTTCATCATCAACAAGCTCGGCCACGTCATCACCAACCAGCACGTCATCGCCGGCGAGCGCGAAATCTCCGTCGTCGTCTATCGCAAAAAGAACGGCGGCCTCGAAAAGGAAGTCTTCCCCAAGATCAAGATCATCGCCATGAACGGCTTCCTCGATCTCGCCATCCTGCAGATTGACGATCCCGCCGCCAGCAAGCTGCCCTTTGCCCCCCTGGGCGATTCAGATCTCCTCATCCAGGGCCAGCCCGTCTTCGCCATCGGCAGCCCCCTCGGGCTTGAGCGCTCCGTCTCCCAGGGCATCGTCAGCGTCCGCGCCCGCGAGACCCGCGGTGCTTGGTCCATCCAGAGCACCACCCAGATCAACCCCGGCAACTCCGGTGGCCCACTGGTCACGCTCGATGGCGAGGTGGTGGGCATCGTCACCGCCATCCTGAACCCCACGTCGGCACGCACCTTCATCGGCATCGGGTTTGCGGTGCCCATCGAGAACGCCGCTTCTGCCGTTGGCATGCCCCCCTTCTGATCCCGACCCTTCACAAGGAGCACCATGGAAACCACCCCATCGCCCTCTGCCATGAACAACGCCGCCACCGCCACCCTGATGGAGCAGGTGCTCTACGAAGTCAAGCGCGTGGTGGTGGGCCAGGACCGCTTTCTGGAGCGGGTCATGGTGGCCATGCTCGCACAGGGCCATCTGCTGGTCGAAGGTGTGCCGGGCCTGGCCAAGACGCTTACGGTGAAGACGCTGGCCAGCACCATCCAGGGCAGCTTCAAGCGCATCCAGTTCACGCCCGACCTGGTGCCCGCCGACCTGGTGGGCACGCGCAT
>DMMK01000406.1 GCA_003453085.1 Verrucomicrobiales bacterium | reverse complement strand
CAAAGAAGTCGTCGAAGCCGGCATCGTTCACCCAGAGCGCGCCGCGCATGACATGAGCGTGCATGCAGCCCAGGCCCGGCATGCGCAGATGTATGGCAGCAATGGGAACGGTCAGCACCGGAACGGTCATGGCAGCGGTCATGGTCATGGGCATCTGCACCTCAGCCCGGTCACTCGTTTTTTCCGGCTTTTGAAAGCGGAGCGGCAGGAGATCGTCACCCTGCTCATCTTCTCCATCTTCTCCGGTATCCTTTATCTGGCAGCCCCTCTGGCGGTGGATGCGGTGGTCAGTAATCTCGCCTTCGGCGGCCAGTCCCAGCCCTACTTCCAGGCCTTGGTCATCGTGGGCGTAGCCTTGATGGCAGCCCTGTCTCTCCAGGCCTTGATCACAGGCCTCCAGTATTACATTTCAGACATCATCCAGCGGCGCATTTTCGTGCGGGCGGCGGCAGACCTTGCTTATCGGCTCCCCCGCGTGCGGGCAGAGTCGCTTGAAGGCGTCCACGCCCCAGAGTTGGTGAATCGCTTTCTGGATGTGGTCACCGCGCAGAAAAGCACCGCGCTGCTCTTGCTGGATGGGGTCAATTTGACCCTCGGCAGCCTCATCGGCATGGTGCTGCTGGCCTTGTATCACCCGGTCTTGTTGATGTTTGTGGCCATCCTGCTCCTGCTCATCGTGCTGGTGCTCTGGCTGTGTGGGCGCGGCGCGGTGGAGACCAGCATCGCAGAATCGCGCACGAAGTATGACCTGGTGAATTGGTTTGAGGAGATCGCCGCTTACCCCTTTCTTTTCAAAGGCCCCGGCGGTTATCAGCTCGCTTATGACCGCTCGAACCATCTTGCTTCCGAGTATGTCATGCGTCGCTCCGCGCACTTTCGGGTGGTCATGCGGCAGATCATCGGCCTGCTCATTCTTTCCGTCCTGGCGGGGGCTACCTTGCTCGTGCTGGGTGGCTGGTTGGTCGTCAGTCAGCAGATCACCCTGGGCCAGTTGGTGGCCAGTGAGCTCATCATGAGTGCTATCGTGGCTTCTTTGGCTAAAATGGGGAAAAAGCTGGAAGCTTGGTATGACGCCATGGCCGCCATGGATAAGCTGGGGCACATTTTTGACTTGGACATCGAGCGCGAAACGGGGGAGCAGCCCGTGAAAAAAGAAGGCGGCGCCTCCGTCGTGGCAGACAGCCTCAGCTTTGGTTATAACGAGCATTCGCCTCTGTTCCATCTCCGCACCTTCACCATCCAGGCGGGGGCACGGGCGGCCATCGTCGGCCCTCACGGTGCCGGGGCCAGCTCTCTGCTGGATATCTTCTTTGGCCTGCGCAGCCCGACTTCAGGGCATGTTTCCATTGATGGGCTGGATCTGCGGAGCTGGTACCTCGAGGCTCTGCGGGACCACGTGCAGCTCCTGCGCCGGGATGAAATCGTGGATGCGACCGTGGTTGAAAACCTTCGCCTTGGCCGGGCCGATATCGGCATGGATGAAATCCGCGAGGCGCTCGTGCGTGTGGGCTTGCTGGACCGGCTCCTCGCCCGGCCTGAAGGGCTCAATCTCCGCCTCAAGATCGGCGGGGCCCCTCTTTCTGGCAATGAGCGCACGCGCCTGCTGCTGGCACGTTCACTCGTGCAGCGACCGCGCCTCCTTCTCATTGATGAGTTGTTTGACAGTCTGGATACCGAATCCTTCAAGACGCTCTCCGCAGCCATCCTGGATAAATCCCTGCCCTGGACAGTCGTCCTCACCACACGGGATCATGATGTCACTCAGCTCTGCGACCAAGTGATCCAACTCGCCCCCTGTAACCTGACCGATGGCACCGCTTCGACCCAGCTCAAAGGCTAAGCCCGACCTGCTATGACTGACTTTGCCTCCTCTCCGCAACTGCCCGCGCTCTCACTCGCGGGGGCCACACGTTACACGCGTTTGTTCAGTCGTGTGCTGGTGCTGGGCTTCATCGCTTTTGTGCTGGGCTGCTTCTTTTTGCCCTGGCGCCAGTTTGTTTCCGGCAGTGGCAGAGTCATCGCCTTCAATCCGCTGGATCGTCGCATCAACATCGAGGCCCAGGTCTCTGGCCGGGTCAAGCATCTGCATGTGGTCGAAGGGCAGCGGGTAGAAAAAGGCGACCTCGTGGTGGAAATCCAGGACAACGACCCCGACCTCATCGCCAATCTCCGAGCCCAGCGCGAGGCGATTGACAGCCGGCGAAACTTTGCGTTAGGCCGGGTGGAGTCGCTCATCGCCCAAATCACGCAGCAGGAGCTGGCCAAGGCGCAGGCCATTGACGGGGCCGAGCAGCGCGTGGCGGCTGCCAAGATTGCCGCTGAAACGGCGGCCCTGAATTACTCACGCACGCACGCCTTGTTTGAAAAGGGGCTCTCCTCTCAGCGTGAGCATGAACTGGCTACCCTACAGAGGGACTCCACGACCGCCGACTTAAAGTCTGCCCAGGCAGCCCTGAAGCGCACCAGCAATGACTTTGATGCCACCATTTCATCCATCCACGCGCAGAAAGGATCTGCCCATAGCGATGTGGCCACGGCGGACCGCGACCTCTCGGTGATAGACGTGCAGATCAACCAATCCCAGCGGCAGATCGTCGAGTCTCCACGTGATGGCATCGTCCTTCAGGTGGCCGCCACGGATGGCACATACCTGCGTCCCGGTTCACTGATTTGCATCATCATTCCTGAAACCGACAGTCGTTTTGTAGAAATTTGGGTCAGTGGCAATGACATGCCTCTCATCCATGCTCGCAAAGAGGAAGGTGGGGTGGTCACACCGGGCAGCTCGGTCCGTTTAGCCTTTGAAGGCTGGCCCGCAGTGCAGATGATCGGCTGGCCCCAGCTCGCCATCGGCACCTTTGGCGGGGAGGTCGTCTTTGTGGATGCTACGGATGATGGGTTAGGCCGTTTCCGCGTGGTCATCGGCCCTTCGGATGATGTGGTGAACAGGGGGGACGGGCAGGGCCCCGTGAAAGTGGGCTGGCCAGATAAGCAGCGCTGGTTGCGCCAAGGGGTGCGTGCGAATGCTTGGGTCATGCTGAATGAAGTGCCCCTGTGGTTTGAACTGTGGCGTCAGATCAATGGCTTCCCGCCTCTGATCTCCAATGCTGAAGGAAAACTCGACCCCACAAAAAAATGAAGATGCTCCTCTTGCTCTCTTTATCGGTGGGGCAGTGCTTAGCCGTCGCCTCCGTCACGCTTGCCTGGCTGGTCTTGCCTGCGGCCTCCGCAGCCACGAAGCCGCTTCTGCTTCCAGAAGTGCTGGCCAGCGTGCAGACCCAGTACCCACCCTACTTGGCAGCATTGATCGAGCAAGACATCGCCAATGGTCGTGCCCGTCAGGTCCTGGGTGCTTTTGATCTCAACATCAACGTCGGCGGTGCCTTTAAGCCCGCAGGTTATTACGATGGGCAGACGGGGTATGCCGTGCTGGACCAGCCCTTGCCCTTTTGGGGCGGCAATGTGTATGGGGGCTATCGTCTCAGCAGCGGCTTTTTGCCGAACTATAACAAAGAGCGTACCAGCACAGATGGTGAGGCGGTGCTGGGCTTTCGCATGCCCCTGCTGCGTGACGGCACCATTGACCGCCGCCGGGCCACGTTTTGGCAGTCGCAGATTGATCAGGAACTCGCGGATCCGATGATTCTCCGACAGTATCTGGACTTCATCCGTGCGGCCACGGTTTCTTATTATGGCTGGGTCGCGGCAGGTCAGCGGCTCAGCCTTACGGAGGAGCTGCTGCGCATCGCTAAAAATCGTGACTCAGGCATTGCGGAGCAGGTCAAACGTGGGGCCTCCGCGCCGATTGTGCAGATTGATAACCAGCGCCTCGTCGTCAGCCGTGAGATCGCCGTGGTTCAGGCCCTGCGGCGGTTTCAATCGTCCGCCATTGAACTATCCCTTTTCCATCGTTCTCGCGAGCTCGCAGAGCCCATCATCAGCCCGCGTGAGCGTGTGCCAGCCGCTTTCCCTCCGCATCCCCGGCCCGATGAAACTCAGGTCACGGCAGCCATCGCTAAGGCCGCCATTTTCCGCCCTGAAATCCGTCGCATCGAGCTGACCATCGAAAAGAACGAGATTGATCGCAAGCTCGCGAAGAACAACCTCATGCCCTACCTGGATGTCGGGGTGGAGGCTGCGCAGGCCACCTGAGGCACCTTGCCCAAGGACATCGAGCGGACAGAAATCGAGGCCAAAATCGAGTTCAAGATGCCGCTTCAGAGACGTGAGGCCAAAGGGCGCCTGGAGGTGGCAGAGTCCCTCATTCAGCGCTTGAACAATGAGAAGCAGTTTGCCCGTGACCGCATCGCTGCGGACGTGCGTGACAGCCACAGCGCCATCATCGCGGCCTATGACGCTTTGCTCCAGACCCGTAAAAATGTGGATCTCTCCCAGCAGCTCGAAGATGCTGAAAACGAACGTCTCAAACAAGGTGCGACGGATCTGCTGGCTCTGCAAATCCGTGAGCAGGCCACCTTCGATGCCAAGGTGCTGGAGGTGGAGGCGCAGGCAGAATACTTCCGTGCCCAGGCAAACTACCGCGCCGCCACCGCTGCGGATGCGCCACCTAGCCTGGCGCGCTAAGCCTGCTAGGCGGGCTGAAGGTGGCCGGGCTGGCATGATGGGTGCTTGAGAGGGAGGTCCCAGCCCCACCATGCCCCCCTCTGCCTGCCCGGACACTCCTGTGAGGGTACCCGCCTATTTTGCGCTGGTGCTCGGCGTGACGGTGTCGTTGCTGCTCACGGTCATGCTGCTCCAGACGCGTGAAGATGACCGGCAAGATGAAGTGAGAAGAGTGGCCAAAGATCGCACGGAGGTCATTCGCGGGCAGATACTACGCTCCATGGAAGTGCTGCATGGAATCGTGGCTTTTTTTCAATCGCGGAAGGAGATCTCACGGACCGAGTTTGGCACCTTTGTGGGCAGTTTTTTGACCCGGCAGCCGGAGCTACAGGCCCTGGCCTGGGACCCTCGTGTGGAGGGTTCACAGCGCCAGAGTTTGGAAGCTCGGGCCCGTGCGGAGGGCTTTCGGGAGTTTCGTTTCACCGAAGAGGAGAGCGAAGGGAAAATCGTCACGGCTCGTCCCTCGGATGAATACTTCCCAGTGTTTTACCTGGAGAGTTTGCAAAAGAATGCGCCCGCGCTGGGCTTCAATGTCAAGGCCGAGCCCCGCCGCCGCGCCGCTCTGGAGCAGGCGCGCGATAGCGGCAGTGCCCAGGCCACCGCACCCATCCGGCTGGCCCAGGAGCAGGGATCTCAGCGTGGATTTGTGGTCTTTGAGCCGCTTTATCAGGGCGTGCCTACGACGGTGGATGAACGTCGGCAGCAGCTCACCGGCTTTGCCACGGCGGTCTTCCGCATTGGGGATCTCATTGATCTCTCTCTGGCGGAGGCACGGGACAGTGGCGTGGCGCTGTCTCTGCGGGATGCTGGAGATGGCACCCTGCTGTATCATCAGGAGGGCGCACGTCTCCAGGGCTACCCCACCTGGACCACGGAGGTGGATGTGGCTGGCAGGCAATGGACACTCTTGTTTGAGCCCACTCAGGGATTCCTGAGTCTGAGGTCAGATCTCATGCCCTGGATCACCCTCACGGGTGGTCTGGTGATCACCTTGCTCCTGGCCTCCTACTTGTGGAAAACAGCCAGCCAAACAGCGGCGGTGAATCGGGCGCAAAAAGAGTTGCTGGCGGAGGTGTCCGTACGCAAGCAGGCTGAGGCGACAGCGGAGGCGGCCAGCCGGGCAAAGTCGGAATT
>DMMK01000647.1 GCA_003453085.1 Verrucomicrobiales bacterium | reverse complement strand
TGACGCTCCGATGACCGTCTCCAACTTCATGGACAACTGCGAGACGGGCTCTTACAACGGCCTTGCCTTTCACCGCGCCATCGAAAACTTCATCGTCCAGACGGGCGACCCCCTCACCTCCGACGAAGGTGCGCGCGATCGCTGGGGCACCGGTGGTGAGTCAAAGACCGTGCCTGCCGAAATCAAACGCACCCACCGCAAAGGTGCTGTGGCCATGGGCCGCCGCAGTGACAAGGTGAACCCCGGCCGCAAATCCAACGGGTACCAGTTCTACTTCTCCCTGGGCAACTACGGCTCCATGGATGGCAAGTACACCGTTTTCGGCCAGGTGGTCTCCGGCATCGAAACCCTCGAAAAAATCTCCAACATGCCCGTGGACGGCAATGACTGCCCCATCGCCCGCATCGAGATCAAATCCATCAAGGTCATTGACCATAAAGGACCGCTCTACGCCACCCAGCAGGACACGGGCGACTCCCGCAAGTACTCCAAACCCGCCGCCGCCAAAGGCTTCTTCGAGCGGTTCATCGAGCGCGTCTGGTAAACGAAAGTGGGTCTTACTGCTGCCCGTCCCCTTTCCGGGAGGGTGGCTCCTCGCATGAACTTTCCCGAACAAGCACGCCGCGTCATCCGCCTCGAAATTGAGGAGCTGGAGCGGCTGCACCAGCGCATCGGCGAGGCCTTTACACAGGCCATCCACCTCCTGCACACCTGCCTTTCCGCACGCGGCAAGATCATCGTCTGCGGGGTCGGCAAAAGTGGCAACATCGGGCGCAAGCTCGCCGCCACCCTGAACAGCACCGGGGCCACCACGGTGTGCCTGGATGTGGGCGATGCCCTGCATGGCGACCTGGGCGTCATTGATCCCGGCGATCTCGCCATCCTCCTCAGCTACAGCGGGGAAACCAGCGAGCTCATTGATCTGCTGCCACACCTCAAGCGCCAGGGACTGCCGCTCATCGGCATCACGGGCGTGGCCACCTCCACCCTAGCCCGTCAGGCCGATTGTGTGCTGGATGTCGCCGTCACGCAGGAGGCCTGCCCGCTGAATCTCGCCCCCACTGCCAGCACCACCACCATGCTCGTCCTGTGCGATGCCCTCGCCATGGTTTTGCTGGAGGCACGTGGCTTTCGCCAGGAGGACTTTGCCCTCCTGCATCCTGGAGGTTCCCTGGGACGTGCCCTCCTCACCCGCGTCTCCGATGTCATGCGCCAGGGCGACCAACTGGCCCTCATCACGCCGGAGACCACCGTTCAAGAGGCCCTGCATGCCATGACTCGCGCGCGCGCCGGTGCCGCCATCGTGCAGCACGGGGATGGCAGTCTCGCAGGTGTCTTCACCCATGGCGACTTCGTACGCGCCTTCCAGGCAGACCACGCCATCGCCGCCCACCCTGTCTCCCGATACATGACCCCGCGCCCGGTGAGCATCCAGGCCGACAAGCTGGCCGCAGAGGTGCTTTCCACCCTGCAGACCGCGAGGGTGGACGACATCGTGGTCATTGATGCTGCAGGCCGCCCCGTCGGCCTCGTGGACACACAGGATCTCACCCGCCTGCGCCTCGTCTGAGCCGCCATTCAAAGGACCCACCTAACCATCAACACAACAGCAGAAGCCTAACCAAATCTCCAACATGACCGACACCGCCGCCAACACCGACGAAACCGAAGGCGAAGAAACGCCCATCGAGCGCAACTTCGGCCCCCAGCCCCTCGATGCCATGCTGACTGAAAACGCTCTGGACAACCACGCCATCGTCGAGGCGAGCACCGCCCCCATCACGCACAAGGCCGTGCAGCGCGCCCGCAAAGGCCGCCGCCTCACCACCCGCATGCAGATGCGCATCGCCACTGCGCTGAACAAAGCCCTCACGATCAAAGGCACCCCGCCTGAGCGCGAACTGACCCGCAAAGACCTGTTTAACTACTGAGCTTAGTTCTCCCGCCCTGGCTGTGCCCATCCTTCCTGTCATCTCTTATCTGGCGCTGCTGCTGCTCCTGGCACTCATCTCCGCCACAGAGACCGCCATCCACATGGCGAGGGATCTTGATACGCAGGCCGGCATGGCACGGGCTGGCGTGGCACGGAAGTTGCGAAGGATTACTGCGAATCCCTTCGCCCAGTTGCACCGCACCTTGTTACTTTCCGCTACGCTCAACCTCGCCCTCGCGGCGCTGGGTTTGCATCTGGTATCAGGGCCCATGCGCACCCTCGGGTGGAACCCTTGGCTCGCCGCCTCCCTGCTCTTTGTGGGTACGGTCCTGATTGGCGATGTGGTGCCGAAGTTCCTCGCGGCCCGTTCTCCCTCCGCCGTCCTGCTGGGCAGCCTGCGCCTGCTGAATCCGCTGCGCAGCATCCTGGACCCCATCTCCACGATGGCCGACCGCAGCACCGATGCCCTCATCCGCCGATTCATTCCGAAGAAGGTGAAGCCCCGGCTGCCCATCACCCGGGATGAATTTGAGACCCTGGTGGAAATGCGTGAGGAGCAGGGCCAGATCGACTCCGCTGAGGCCGCGATGATCCGCGAAGCCCTCGAGATCGAAGGTCTGACTGTGCGCGACTGCATGGTGCCCCGTGTGGACCTCACGCTGATGAGCGCCTTTGACAAGCCTGAGAAAACCACCGCCACGCTGGAGCAATCGGTTGGCCGTCACGTTGTGGTTTATGGAGAGACTCCTGACGTTGTTGAAGGCGTGATCGACACTCTTGCCTGGCGCCTCGCTGGCCGACCCGCCTGGGCCAACATGCTGCGCCCGGTGCAGTTCGTACCCGAAACCATGCCCGTTCTGGATGCCCTGCATGAGCACCTGCAGACCAGCGCCCAGCCTCTGCTCATTGTGGATGAATATGGCGGCCTGGAAGGCATGGTCAGCCAGGATGAAATCGCCGACTGGCTTCTTTACGAAGCAGCGCCCTGGCAGGGTGAAGGCGCTGAAATCCGCGATCTGGGCAATGGCCGTTACCTTCTGGAAGGTGGTACCCGGCTGGATGACGTGACCTCTGCCCTGCGCATCATGCTGCCCGACAGCGGCGGGCTGGACACCATCGGCGGCCTCGTTTTCAACCTCCTGGGCCACTTGCCGAAACCCGGTGAGCGAGTTCACCTTGAAGACGCCGACCTCAAAGTACGCCGCGTTGTGCGGGCCCGCGTGCAGCAGGTGGAGCTGCGACTGAAGAAACCTCTGATGGAAGATTTCGACAGCTAATGACCTGGGTTTTTCTGCTCATCCTGGCTCTCAGCCTTTCCTTTGCCCTTTCCGGGCTAGAGAGTGCCATTCTCGCCGTCAGTCGTGTGCGCGTGCGCCATGCTGCGGGTGCAGGCGACCGACGTGCGATGCGACTGCTGCCGCTGCTGGAGGATCGCGATGCCCTCCTGGGAGCCATCACCGTCACCAACCACATCACCAATCTCATCGCCTTCCTCATCCTCGCCTGGAAGCTCGTCCGCCTTTCCGGTCCCTGGGGTCACTTCCTTGCCTTCATTGTCGCGCTGCCCATTTTCCTGATCGTCCTTGAGGTGCTGCCCAAAAAACTTTTCCGCCGCTACCCCTTCCGCAGCATCCGCACCCTCACCCCACTGGTTCTCAGTGTGGGCCTTTTCCGGCCGCTCTTCCGCTCCCTCTCCAGCGCCCCCGCTGCCGCCCAGGACATTCCAGACCAGTCCGCAGGCCGTGATGACCTGCATCATCAGGCCGATCTTTTGAGCCGTCAAAACCAGCTCAGCCCGGCTGCTGCGCGCCTCATCCACAGCGCCCTCCGCTATCGTCAGCTCCGCACCTCGGCCATCATGCGCCCCCTGACACGCAGCATCGCGCTTTCTGGCGATCTGCCGCTAGAAACGGCCCTCATCATGGCGCGGGAGAACGCTGCCACCACCCTCCCCGTCATCGGGGACAAGGGCCAGTTCGTCGGTGTGCTTGATCTGGCCACTCTTCCTTCTTACTGCCCGCCGGACCGCCTTGTGCGCCACCACATGCGCACACTGGATGCCGTCCACGCGAATGACAGTGCACTCCTGACTCTCCAGCGCATGCGCAAACGCGCCCGCACACTCGTTCTTGTTCTCAACGAGCAGAACGAACCCATCGGCCTCGCCAGTGAGGAGGACCTGCTTCATCGGCTGATGGGGACGCGGGAGCAAGGGGTGTAGGAGCAGGACGGAGAGGTCAAGAGGGTCAAAGGTCAAGGTGGTCAAAGCGGTTTCAGCACAAAGCCCTTCTTTCACCACACTTTCAGTTAGACTCGCCATTCGTGCCCGAAGCTTCTTTCGTGGTCGCGTCCGATTGATCCTAAAAATTGTCCTTTCTCCGGGCCGTGAACTCCCGTTATAACCAACCATCATGCCAACCAAGAAGAAGCTCAACATCGCTGTCGTCGGTCTCGGATTCGGGGCTGAATTCATCCCCATCTGGCAGCGCCACCCCAACA
>DMMK01000646.1 GCA_003453085.1 Verrucomicrobiales bacterium | reverse complement strand
ACGCTGCCCCATGCACAACTTTCAGCGAGACGGCCTGCGCCAAATGCAGGTGCCCAAGGGCCGAGTGAACTACGAGCCCAACAGCTTTGACCAGGGGACTCCGCGTGAGAATCCACACCAGGGTTTTGCCAGTGTCCCTGAGGAGCTGGACGGCACCAAAATCCGCAAACGGTCCGAGACCTTCTCCGACCACTACTCCCAAGCCCGCCTTTTCTTCCGCTCCATGAGCACGCCCGAGCAAAATCACATCATCAGTGCTTTCGCCTTTGAACTGGCCAAAGTAGAAACCAAACCAATCCGCCTGCGCATGCTCGGCCACCTGGCCAACATTGATGCCGATCTGCATGAGGGCGTTTCCAATGCGTTGGGCATGCAAGAGTTGGCCGAGTCCATCCTGCCCGCGATGCCTCCGCGTGATCTGGAACCCTCGCCAACGCTCAGCATGGTTCACAAGGCACCAGTGACCTTGCAAGGCCGGAAAATCGGCGTGCTGATCACTGATGGTTTCGATTCCACCTTGCTGATGTCCTTGCAACAGCGGGCCAAAAAAGAAAAGGCCAGCGTTGCCGTCATCGCCCCCAAAGTTGGCGGCGCAGTGGACAGCGAAGGTACTCTCTTTGAAGCGGATTCCCCCATCTCGGGCGGACCTTCAATCTTTTATGACGCCGTGGTCATTCTCGCCTCCGCTGAAGGTGCGCAGGACCTCGCCACCCAAGCAGCAGCCGTCAACTGGGTGGGCGATGCCTTTGCCCATCTCAAGGTCATCGGCCATACGCCAGAGGCACAGCCTCTCCTGGACAAAGCCGGAGTACTTCCCTGTGAGGGCATCCTTCCCCTGCCCGCTGAACAAGCGCTTTCCAAATACATTGCTACCGCCAAAAAAGGCCGTGTATGGGAACGTGAATGTGCGCTGAGAAGGCCCGGCTGAGGCAGGCTGTGCTCGATGGGCGCTGGCGCATCCTGATGGATCGCCAGTGCTCTCATCTTGCACATTGCCATCCGACAAAAGACGATGGGCGTTTGCGTTGTTTTGACGAGCCTTCATAATCCAAGGCATGAGTCTCACGAAGCGGTCTGAGTCTGAACGGGCACCTGGCGATGCCCGCTTCTGCACGACCCGCTGGACCATGATCCAAGGGGCGCAGGCTGGACGGCAGGCGGAGTCTGCGGCCTGGGAGCACTTGTGCACCGCCTATTGGTATCCCGTCTATGCTTTCATCCGCCGTCGGGGTGAGTCGCCAGAAAATGCCAGCGACCTCACCCAGGCTTTCTTCACCAAGCTCATTGAGCAAAATTGGTTAATCCAGGTGACGCGTCGTGAGACTCGCTTCAGCACGCTGCTGATCACGATCCTGAAGAACTTCCTCATCAAGCAGTTCCGCCATGAGCAGGCGCAAAAGCGTGGTGGTGGAATCCCCCCTGTGCCGCTGGACCTTATCCAGGCGGAGCAATGGTTTGGTCAGGAACCCGTTGCGGCGGACACTCCCGAAAGCCTGTTTGAAAAACGCTGGGCGCTGGCCGTGATGGAGGCCGCCCTGGCGCGTCTGAAGGAAGAATGTGAGAGTACTGGCAAAGCGAAACTCTTTGAGGTGCTGGGTCCTTTTCTTTCACGGGAGGCAGATGCCGGGGACTACCAGGCGGCCGGGGAAAAGCTGGGACTTACTTCCCGTAGCATTGCTGTGGCGGTGTATCGGCTGCGGCAGGATTTCCGAGCCATGGTCCGCGAGGAAGTGGCCGCCGGGCTGGCCGATGAAGGCATGGTGAAAGAGGAGATGCGGGCCCTGGCGGCTGCGCTGGTGGGCTGAGCTCAGGGGTAACGCACACGGTAGAAACGCCGCTCTTCATCCATGGCCACACTGTAAGGCGCTGTGGCCCCGATGATCGATGTCCAGGGACCGGCTGGAGAGCTGGCAAACTCCAGGATGCCTGCCCCCGGCCAAGACAAAACCAAGCCGCTGCCCTGCACCACCGCCGAGATGCCGATGGGCTGCAGCCGCACACGAATATCTGCCGAGGTGACCTGATTGTACACGTTGTTCACGCGCAGGCTGTAGATACCCGCATCCGCCGCCATGGCATTATTGATCGTCAGAGTTCCCTTGTCGGCTCCTGTCCAATGACCATCGTCGAAAATGGGCAGGCCGTCCTTCAGCCATTGATGCGTCAGGGGCCGTTTCCCAGCACTGATGACGCGTAGATGCAACGTCTGGTTAGGCGTGAAGACCACCTCCACCGGCTGGTGCACGGGTTTCACTTTGGCGCTAAAGTGCATCTCCCGCGTGGTGGCGGGCCCATTGTAAAAGAAATTTTCCATGTCCAGCCATACCTGGCAACGACGGCGCGTGTCGAAGCAGTTGAGATCCCCCTGACCGAGCAAGGGACCGCTTTCATAAAGATTGATGGTGGCACCCGTGACGTCATCAATGGTCGTCGTGTCTGCCCTTTTGAAAGACAGGCCATCCCAATACACGAGCGTCGCTGTGCTCGGAGAGATGTTGGGCAAGAGACTGTTTGAGACGATGGGCAGGCAAACCATGCGCCGGACCGGATCGTAAAACCCCGCGCCTCCTGCGCGAGAGTCTGACACACGGAGGCTCAAGGGCACCTCATTTCGGATCCAGGCGGTGCCATTCCATTCCCACACAGGATAAGCGGGATCATTGAAGGGGGCGAAAGCCACCGCCACCCCGCGATGTTCATCAAAGACCAAGTCACCTCCTGAAAAGGTCTGCACCGGGAAACTCCTGTTCGGACCCAAAGGAAATTCTGGGCGCGAGGTCCACCGGGTGCCATCCCAGGCCCAGAAGGCATGTACGAGGCCGTAATAATCTGCCGTTCCGGGAGGAGTGGGATTATAAGCAGTCCCCCCCAGCATGAGCACCTCCTGGCGCACGCTGTCATAGCACATCCGCGCTTGAGCACGGGGAGTGGGTGAAGGTGTCGCGGAAGGCATCTCCATCCAGTCCACCCCATCCCATTCCCAGACCTGGTTGGAAAGCACCTGGGTGCCAAAATGATAGTTGGGAGCCTGGTAAACGTAGCCGCCAAAAAGCACGGTGCGCCCACGCGCATTATCGTAACACAGGGTAAAGTCACCCATGGCAGGCGGACGGTTCACGGGGTTGCGTTTCACCCACACCTTGCCATCCCACTCCCAGGTATCATTCGACATGTAGCGAACAGGTGTGGTGAAAGTGGTTCGCGGATTCACCCCGTAAACCTCCCCCCCAAACATCACCGTGCGACCACGCCGGGAGTCATAAACCATGCCAGCACGGCTGCGTGGATCAGGCCCCTGAGCCCGCAGCAAAGTGAGGGAGGGCGGTGCCAGCGGATGCAGGACCAGAATAGTCTTCGCCGACGTCTTTGCATAGGCCGGGCCGCTGGCATCGGCGACTAGGCAGTCATAAGCCCCCTCATCCTCATGATCAGGATTATTGATGACGAGCTGGGAACTGATGGCCGTGTTGTTGAAGGTGTACTTCGGCCCCGGTACTAGGGGCACTCCCTCATGCCTCCAGGTGAAGGTCATGGGCAGCGGATCAGTGGGAGAATCGGGGGCATGACGATTTGGATACGCGGTGGTGTTTCCTGCCGTGGTGTAAGTGCCCACCTGTGCCCCGGCCCCGGTCCCAGTGACGGTGAGGCTGATGGGGGTGGTCATCACCTCCACGCCGCTTGGGGCATGGGGATGCTGATTGACGATGGGTCCCACATAAACCCGCCCGCCATCGCTGGAGACCGTGGTGCAACGGGAGGTGACAAAAACCACGTAGTTTCCGGCATCCTCCACCGTGGCAGCTTTCGTGTAAACGGACGAGTCGGCCCCCGGAATGAGCGTGGCATCCCGGTACCATTGATAAGTCACCGGCAGGGTCGAGGTGACGCTGACCTGTAGCGAAAAACTCTCCCCTGGGATCACGCGGCGCTCCTGCGGGCGTGTCACCACGGGCGCGGCATGGATGATGACGGGCGTGGTTTGGCTCACCCGTTTGCGGCCTGAGGGATCCGTCACCTCAAAGGTGTAGGCCCCCGATTGCTCAGCCGTGAGACCGTTTAGCACGAGGTTAAAACCGGCGCTGTCAGACACCAGTGTGGAATCGCGGAACCAGCGAACTTGCAAAGGCCCCACGCCAGTGGCCGCCCCCGTGAGGGAGAGACTTTCTCCCTGACAGCGCTCCAGCAGCGTGGTCGAAAGATCGGTGGTGATCACAAAAGGGGCCGACGGGTTTTCTATCAATTCCCAGGTATCCCCCGGCTCCGTAAGAGAGGCCTTACCACCAAAAAATACGCTGCGCTCACGCAGGACATCATGCGCCACACAGGGCCTGG
>DMMK01000645.1 GCA_003453085.1 Verrucomicrobiales bacterium | reverse complement strand
TATTGACGAGAGGTGCGATCTCTGGCCAAGCCTGCTGAGCCGCTTGCGCGGTGCCAAAGATCTTGGTGAGCATGGGGAGGAAGGGGTCAATCTTGGCCTCCTTGTATTCTAAATGGCTCTTCACTTTATCCAACCCGTCAATGATGGGTTTGACGAAGGCTCCTTCGTTAAGCATCAGCACGCCCTGCTTGGCCACGAGCACCCGTGTTTCATTCGCCTTTTCAGGGAAAGGACGGGGATTGGGCAGGCGAACGTAAGTGGGGGGTGGCGGAGCGTAAATGGGAGTCTGGTCCAGCAGGGCTTTGAGCCGCTCGACTTCGGTCAGCAGCTTGTCCACCTCGACCTTCTGGGTTTCGCGCTCCTTTTTGGCATCATCCAGCTTCTTGCGAAAGCTATCCAGATCCATGAACTGCATTTGTTTGGCCACATCCGAAGTGTCCACAGTGGCGAGCTGTTCGATGGCCTTCTTAAGGTCCTGCTCGGCCTTGAGCTTGTCCTCGACGATTTTTTCAGGATCCGCAGGCGGAGGGGGCAGGGCCTTGACCTGATCAAGCATTTTTTGATGCTCCTCCTTGGAGACAGGAGGGAGATCGGAGAGGATTTTTTTAACGGTCTGGGCGGTGTTGAGCGCCATCATCACCAAAACAATCATGAGCACGCCGACGACGTTGGTGACGGCGTCCATGAGGGAGTCGAGATTTAGCTCGCCACCACCGCCGGATCTTCTTTTGGCCATAGGATTAGGGGGATGAAGGATTAAGGCTTGGCTGGCGGCTTCGGTGGCTCGGGAGCAGCAGCACCTGGAACCGGAGCAGGAATTTTGCCGCGGTATTTATCGAAGAGAGCCAGATCGAGGACACCACGACCGGGAATGGGGAGCTTGCCAATGCGGATGCTGTAATCTGCCTCGGCACGCCCTGCACCTGTATTAAAGGCCCCCTGGCCGTCATCACGGATGAGGAACAGGATGAGCGAGTCTTTGTTCTTGGCCACTTCGGAGAGAAAGTGGTTATAGTTCACATCTGCCACCACCACGCTGGGGGTGGCGCTGAGGCGGTAATCCTCCCCCCAGGCACTGAGGATTTTCAATGAGCCGGAACTGCATTCCACGAAATACACCTTGGTATTGTCCGACATGCCGGAACCAGAAGGCTGGACGACGACTGGCGGAACTTTTTTGCTTTCGGGGATCTGACGCTTTTTGATCTCGGCCATCAGCAGCTCGATTTCCTTTTTGGTTTCGGTCTGCTGGCGTTTGATGCCGTCAACTTCCGTCAAAAGGTCATCGAGCTCCTTTTGCAATTTCTGGCTGATCTCCTTGTTCTGCTCCTGAACTTCTTTGGAGGAGTCAATGATCTTGCGCAGCTTGATGAATCGCTGCTCACGATCTTTGACGTCCTGTTGCAGTTTTTCTAGCTCAGCGAGCTTCTCCTTCAGGACGATGTCGAGCTTCTTGCGCTCCTCGATCTCCTTTTTCATGCGCTGGAAGTCCTGCGCCATGCGGATCTCTTCCGGGGTCCGGCCTTCAGCCTTGCCAGCCTGAGCCACCACCAGAACAACGATGATGAGAACCAGCGCGCCGATAAGGCAAGCCAGAATGCTCAGGAATGGGAAGAGTGAGACCTCGTCGCCGGATGACTCACGTCGCTGGGCCATAACAGAATGAGTAGAGGAGTGGGGTGAGGGTTACTGGCGGCTGAACCAGCCTTTTTTCTTCACCTGCTGGATAATGACCTGTTTGCCACCGAGTTCGGTCAGCACATTGTTAAGGCCCTGAATGCCTGTGGCCAGGGCCCGGGTGTATTCAGTGGTGGTCTTGACGCTGTCCTTGACGGCACCGGAGAGATCTTCGCGCATGCGGTTGATGGCGAGGGCAAACTCGGCATCCACGCGCTCCTGATGCGCGGTGGCGCGTTTGTCCAGATTGATCGCCTGCTCCTTGATCCTTGCCGAAAGGGCATTCAGATCGACAAGAAATTCTTTCTGAGCATTGGCGACGGCTTTCACCAGCACATCCATCATGCCGTTGGTATCACCACCGGCCACACCACCGCCGTCATTGAGGCGGGGCATGAGGATTTCGTTACAGAAGGCGTCGATGTCATTGAGGTTGTCATCTTCCGCCTTGGACAAGGTGTTCATGGGGAAATTCAGGAACATGGCCAGGACGAGACCGAGGAGGGTGGTATCGAAAGCCGTTCCCAGACCGCTGGTGACGTTGCCGATGGAGGCCATGATCTTGTCCATGTCTGAAACGTTTTTCAGGTCCATGGCACCGATGGCCTGAGAGAGACCCAGAACGGTGCCAATGAATCCGAGAATCGGAATGGCCCACAGGAAGACTTTCACAAGGGAGTAGCTGCCGCCGATACGGGCGCTGTCAATGCTGCTCTGGGCCGACATCATGCCGCTGACCTCACCGTTGTTCTGGCGAACTTCGAAGAGTTCGAGACCTTTACGGATACGGTTGACCATCATGCTGTCGCGCAGACGGGAAGGAAGGCCGTAGAGGTTGTCAATGAACAGGCTGACATTCTGGGCGTTCACTTCCTGGCTGATGTCCGAAGGAAGCACATCCAGGAACATGGCGTCTTTCTGGTGACGCAGTTTTTTCATCTTCAGCCAAAGGATGGCAATGGCCCAGAAGAAGAAGAAGGTTTCCATGTAGTTCACCCAGGTGCGCTCATAGAAGAGGTCATGGATGTAATCCAGGGTATTGGTCGCAGGGGCATTGTACTCACCCACACCGAAGGGGAAGAGAATGCCGTACCAAGCGAGGGTGGCCACAGTGCCGATGCCGAGAGCCAAAAGGGCGCTTGGGTTGGTCGGGTCCGTTTCTTCCCACCCGCCTCGCTCTTGACGATGCTGCTCATATTCTGGAGCCTGCTGGTCCACCGGAGGGGATTCATCCATGGCACCGCCTTCTTCCGAAGGTGCATAACCGCCAGGAGCCGGAAGTCCAGAAGGAGGCGGCAGACCGCCGACGCTTGCCGGGATCGAAAGCTTGGTATTGCAACCGGGGCAGCGGACGACTTTGCCAGCCATTTCGGGCTCGGCTTTCAACTGCATGTCACAAGAGGGGCACTTAAATTTCACAGTTCGATTCTCCTTCGTTCCTGATGGTTTATGGGGATGGGCAAGTGGGATGTTATGAAAGCGTTTGTAGGCGCATCAACAAGTTCTTTTCTGTCGTGAATCAGCGCTTTTTAAACATTTACCGGGCTTTGGGCAATTCCGGTTCATTGCAAGTGCAAAAACGCACCACAAAAGCTGGGTGGGGGAATCCAGCGCAAGAGTGTTTGTGGTGGACTGCCGCCGCCGCTCAATTGTTCGATTTTGGCCGGACTTTCTGGGCGATCTTGTGGAGGATGCCGTTCA
>DMMK01000021.1 GCA_003453085.1 Verrucomicrobiales bacterium | reverse complement strand
TCATTGCACGGTGATGTGGCAGCAGCCCGGGCAGGACTACCTGAGCGAGATCACCGGGGAGTATCTGGCGCCGCCTAGCGATGCCGCAGCGGTGATCGCGGGAACGCAGGAGTTCGATCTTACACATGACTACCTGCTGAATGCTGGCCGGGATGTGGTGCTGCACATGCCACGGAATTCGGTGTCACTCAGTGCTTATGAATCCCGCCGCATCGGCGGCGCAGATACACCCACGCGTGTCTGGTCTCAGGTCAGCGGACCCAAAGGCGTGCTTTTTTCCGCGCCGGATGCCGCACAAACTCTGACCACTTTCCCGAAAGCTGGCACCTACGTGCTGCGCTACAGCGTGACGACGGTCAACAACACCAGCACGGATGAAGTGACCGTGGAGGTGAAAGCCCCTATCAATGCGCAGGTGGGTGCCCTGAGCCGCCAGGTGTGGTGGGATAAGCAGTATGCGACCCTGGAGGCGCTGCGGGCAGATCCGGCTTTTCCAAATTCCCCGGACATTGTGGATACCGTGCCAGATCTGAAACAGCACAATAGCTGGGCGGACCGCTATGCAACGCGGGTGACGGGTCTCCTGAATGTGCCTGCGGGTGGCTCTAGCCCAGTGAACTACGTGTTTTATGTCTCTGGGGATGATGCCGTGGAATTTTCCATCAGCACGGATGCGACGGCGGCCAATCTTCGCAAAATTTGTTACGCTACCACCGCCAGTGGCCGTGAGGTCTGGACGAATGAAGCCTCCCAGACCTCCGCCCCCATTGCATTGAAGCCCGGTGGGCGTTATTATGTGGAACTGCTGCATAAAGAGACATGGAGCAGCGACTACTTTGCCGTGGCCTGGAGTCCCGAGGGAGACCGCCGACCGAAGGTGATCGAAGGTAGCTACCTGGAGCCTAGCCAGAAGGCACCTGCCTTTGACCCCACGCTGACCTTTTATGCAAGAGCTGGCAAGGACCGCACCTACTGGTGGCCACATGACCGCACTCGCCTAGCAGGCTCTTGGATCAAGGCCCTCAGCTCAGATAAAACGCCGACGGCTCTCTGGAAGCAATTGTCTGGCCCCAAAAGCACTTTGGTGGAGCCAGCGAGTCTAACCAGTGAAGTGATTTTCAGTGCCGCAGGAATTTACACTTACGAGTTGGCCGTTACTGAAGGCGCTTACACCCATCGGGACACGGTGGTGATCACCGTGACGGCTCCTTTGGCCAAAACGACGGGTGCTTTGACAAGATCTGTGTGGCTGGATGTGGAGGGCATCACCTTGCCGGATCTGTTCACTTATGACCCCGCGCTGGCTTACCCACATTTGGAGGATTTGCTGCCTGGGGTGGAGCCCCCCAGCAATTGGGCAGACTACTATGGCACCCGCTTGAAAGGCAGTCTCATGGTGCCACTGAGTGGGCCTTACACCTTTTGGATTGCCTCGGATGATGCTTCCGAATTGAAGCTGGATCTAAACGACGGGCAGGGTGCTCGTCGCATTGCCTATCTGGACAGCGCCGTGTACAATTCACGGGATTGGGATCGTCGTGCCTCGCAGAAATCGGTCACGCTGAGCCTGACTGTAGGAGTGTCTTATCCTTTGGAGATTTTGCACAAAGAACGGGACTCTTCGGATTACCTCGCGGTGGCCATGGAAGGTCCTGGCACCAACGGACGTGAGGTGGTCTCCCGTGGGTTCTTGATTCCTGAGCGCGTGGTGCCTGCTTTCAATCCTGAGATCACGGTGGCTTTGGGCACGGATCGCACCGTGTTGTGGCCACAGAATGAATTGGCCCTGGCAGCACTGGTGTATGATTTGAAGGCAGGTCCGAAACCTCTGAGTTACCAGTGGTCTTCGAAGTCCGCCAAGGTCAGCTTTGACAACAAAGGGAGCCCGGTCGCGAGGGTGAAATTTTCCGGCCCTGGGGTTTACGAAATCAAGATGACGGCCACGGATGGCACGAACACGGGGAGCGATACCTTGTTGGTAGCGGTGCAGAATCCTCTGGCCGCCAAAGCGGGTGGTTTGCTGCGCGAAACATGGACGGGTATCACGGGGTATCAGTTGGTGAATCTCACCAATTCGGCAGCCTACAAGGGCAAGCCTAACCACAGCGATATTTTGCCCAATCTGGAGACGCCTAGCAACTGGGGTGACAACTATGGGCAGCGGCTCACTGGATTCCTGCAAGTGCCGATCGAGGGAGATTACGTTTTCCTTTTGGCCAGCGATGAAGAGAGCGCCTTTTGGCTGAATCCTCAGGGGGATGCAGCCGCAGGTGCTCAAAAGATCTGCTCCACGCCTTACGCCACAGGTCGGTATAACTGGACCCGGTATGCTTCGCAAAAGTCCGCGGTGCTGCATCTTGTGCCGGGGACTCGTTATTATGTGCAGGCGCTGCACAAGGAAGGTGGCAGCGATGATTATTTTGCTGTGGCTTATCGGTTAGCTTCACAGACGGATGCGGAGGCTCAGGTGATTCCTGGGGCTCTGCTGAGCCCGCCGGATGGTGTCACGGCGAGTGCCTTCGACGGTGAGATGATCGTGAAAGCAGGGGAGCCTCAGAGCAGCTACTGGCCGAAGAATCGGTTTAGCCTCAAAGGTTCAGCGGTGGATTATGTGCCTGGGCCGCAGGCGATGGCCTATCGCTGGTCTATCCTCAGTGGGCCGAAGGGCACGGCGATTTTTGATCACCCCACGGCCCTAACCACGGATGTGGAATTGCCAGCAGCAGGAACTTACAAACTGCAACTGACGGCGACGGATGGCGTCAATACCCGCTCAGCGGAAGTCACGTTGACATTGGCTGCGGCCATCGCTCCGGGCACGGGATCAATCTTAGCAGAGACCTTCAATGGCATCAATGGCGGCTGGGTTACGGACTTGATGGCCTCGCCCAAATTCCCGAATAGCCCAGACTCACGCGTGCAACTGCCACGTGCGGAGATTCCTTCTAACAAAGGGGAGAATTACGGCATGCTGCTGCGCGGGTATCTGCATCCACCGGTGACTGGCATCTATCGTTTTAACTTGGCATCGGATGATTGGAGTGAGGTCCACATCAGTACCGATCGCACCCCAGAGAAGAAAGAACTCGCCTGCTTTGTCCCGGCGGGAACGGATTACTATGAGTGGCGCAAGTTCCCCGACTATCAGCTTTCCCGCCCGATCTCGCTGACGAAGGGGAAGAGCTATTACATCGAGATCCGGTTCAAGGAATCAGGCTGGCGAGACCACTTGGCGCTGGCTTGGTTGTTGCCTGGAGCGACTGCCTTTGAGGTGATTGACGGGCCTTTCCTCTCGCCGTTTCAACTCGCAGATAAACAACCACCGACGATCACCCTTACCGGCGGTAGCAGTGTGACCATTCCAGTGGGCGGCAGCTATGTGGACCCTGGCTTCAGCGCGCAAGATTTAGAAGATGGCAACATCACCGGCTCCGTCACCACACAAGGCACGGTGGATACCACCAAACCGGGCACCTACACGCTGCGTTATGTCGTCACCGATTCAGCGGGCAACCAGTCAGTGATCGCCACCCGACAGGTCACCGTGGCGGTGGCGGAGGGTACGGAGCCGACTTATCCTGCGGATGCCAGCGGTAGCCACGTAGCAAGCCCCTGGACTGCCCCCGCAACGATCACGGATCTGGAAGCCGCGCGGTTCCTGAAACAGGCGACCTATGGCCCTTCGGAAGCGGACATTGCTCGTGTGAAGCTGGTCGGTTTCTCCAAGTGGATTGATGAACAACTGGCGCTGCCGGTGACTTCGCATCTGGAGCACCTGGATCGCATGGCTTTGTTTGAAGGTGCCCAGGAGCGGTTGCTGGAGCTTTCCCGCACAGCCAATACGCTTGGCCTTCCAGGATCGGTGATGCCGATGACGAACACCCCGCTGGAGACGGAAGATCGGCTCTACAGTTGGTGGACCATTGCGGCGACGGCACCGGATCAGTTGCGGCAGCGTGTCGCATTGGCATTGAGTGAGATTCTAGTCATCTCGGACCGCAACGGGGCCCTGCGCAATTACCCGCGCGGCTGCACGAATTACTACGATCTGCTGGCCCGCAGCGTGGCCCCAGGGGTGCCGTATCGAAAGCTGCTGGAGGATGTCACTTTCAACCCCATGATGGGTGTGTGGCTGACGATGGTACGCAGCTCAAAAACCCAGCCGGATGAAAACTATCCGCGTGAGATCATGCAGCTCTTCAGCATCGGGCTCGAGCATCTGAACAAGGATGGCACGCTGAAGCGCAACAGCGCAGGCTATGCGATCCCGACGTATTCGCAGAATGAGATCTTGGAGCTGTCGCGCGCCTTCACCGGGTGGACGTTTAACAACTCTCGCACCTTCACCTGGAGTGGCAATGCCACGGATGAAATCAATCCCATGATGTCGTTTGAAGACGCCCATGACCGGGGTCAGAAAGTCATCGTGGGTGGGGCGACGATACCTGCGGGGCAAACGGCACTTCAGGATGTACGCCGCTGCCTGGACATCCTCGCGGCTCACCCAAATGTGGGGCCTTTCATCAGCAAACGGCTGATCCAACGTTTGGTTACCAGCAATCCAAGTCCGGCTTATCTCTTCCGTGTCTCCAAGGTCTGGGATGACAATGGCAAAGGGGTGCGTGGAGACATCGGTGCGGTGGTGAAAGCCATCTTGCTGGATTCCGAAGCGCGCACGCTGAATGCTGCACCGAGTGCTGGCAAGATGAGTGAGCCGATGATCCGCCTGGCTCGTGTGCTGCGGGCTTTGCCGAAGCCTCCGAATAGCAACCCACCTGTGCTGGGCCGCTATGTGATGTGGAATGCGAGCGACGAGCTGGGCCAGTGGCCGATGCAGGCCCCGACGGTCTTCAATTTCTTCAGCCCGACCTATTCACCCCCAGGCGCTCTCCTGGACGCAGGGCTGGCCGCACCCGAGTATGAGATCACCACGGAGCTGACGGTGACGGATACAGCGAACTACTTTTTTGAAGGCGTGACCAATGGCTTTTACGCGAACCAAGGTGGACGCGTGGGCCTGGATCTCCTGCCGCTGACCAGCGTGTGGAATACCCCGGACGTGCTGTTGAGTAAATTGGAGACTCTTTTGTTAGGCCGCGCCATGTCGGCAGACCTGCGGGCTTCCCTCATGAACCTTCACGCGCTGCACATCGCCAATGCCAACAATGGCGTGAAGGTGATGCTGCAACTGATCACGGCCTCGCCCGAGTTTTCCACCGAGCGTTGATTTCTCCCTCTTTTCGACCCTTTTCCTTTTGCGCCCATGACACCGAACGAAATGCCCACGCTCCTCACCCGGCGGAACTTTTTGGGCCGCAGTGCGTGCTCGGCCATGTCCACGACCTGCCTGCTGAATACCATCCTGACGCTGCGCCACATGAATGCGCAGGCAGCGGATGTGCTGGCCCCTGGAACGCCCTATAAGGCCATCGTCTGTGTCTTCCTGTATGGAGGCAATGACTCCAACAATCTGCTGATGCCACGCGAGTCTTCGGCCCATGCAAAGTATGCCGCCAGCCGCACGGTGCTGACGATCCCCCAGGCGAATATTTTGGCGCTGAACACGCTGAATGACAATGGACTGAATCTAGGCCTGCATCCTTCCATGACAGGCTGCCGAGACTTGTACAATCAGGGCAAGCTCGCGCTGATGTCGAATGTGGGCACGCTCATCGCTCCGGCTACTTTGCAGGACTATCACAACCGCACCGCAGCCATTCCCGACAATCTGTTTTCCCACAGTGACCAGCAGGTGCAGTGGCAGACCTCCGCCAGCACCATGAATGCCGCGTATAACCAGACAGGCTGGGGCGCAAGGATGGCGGAAGCACTGGTGGGCACGCAGGAGCGCACGTCCGTCTCCATGCTGGTGTCTTTGAGTGGGACGAATTTCTTCCAGGTCGGCAAAACGATGCTGCCCTTCCGTCCAGGCCCAGGCGGCACACCCGTATTTCGTCTGGGGCAGGGGAGCAGCAGTCAGGATGTCTCGCGCTACACAGCCTTCCGTAACATCTTGAATGCGGAGTATGCGAACCTCATGGAGGACGCTTTTGCCGATCTTTCCAACAAGTCCATCATCGAGGCGGATACGATCAATGCAGCTCTGCAAGGCACGTCCAATTTCCCCACCATTCCCGCGAACAATGACCTGGGTGAGCAGCTCCGTACGGTGGCGAAGATGATTCAGGCACAGGGGCCGCTGGGCATCACGCGGCAGATTTTCTTTGTGGCCACCGGTGGTTTTGACACGCATGGGCCGCAGCTTGATGATCACGCGGGTTTGTTAGGCCGAGTGAGCGCGGCGATGAAGGGCTTTCAAGATGGGCTGGAAAGCATCGGCATGGGAGATTCCGTGACGAGCTTCACCGCATCAGACTTTAACCGCACGTATGACTCAAATGGACGTGGTTCTGACCATGGCTGGGGTGGGCATCATATGATCATGGGCGGCGGAGTGAATGGCCAGAAGGTGTATGGCAGCTTCCCAGACCCCGACATCACCGTGGCAGGCAATCCGCTGGATACTGGTCGTGGCCGCTGGGTGCCGACCACAGCGGTGGATCAATACGCCGCAACGATGGCGAAGG
>DMMK01000221.1 GCA_003453085.1 Verrucomicrobiales bacterium | reverse complement strand
ACGACGCGGTCGCCTTCCTTCCAGCCTTCGACGTCTTTGCCCACCTGGATGATGTGACCACCGAATTC
Organism: Verrucomicrobiales bacterium; assembly: GCA_003453085.1. GTDB lineage: Bacteria > Verrucomicrobiota > Verrucomicrobiia > Verrucomicrobiales > Verrucomicrobiaceae > Prosthecobacter. The sequence continues at coordinate 4,453 of DMMK01000221.1, read as the reverse complement.
GTGGCCGAGCACCACGGGGTAGTTGACCGGCCAGGAGTGGTCTGCCGTCCACTGGTGAAGATCGCTGCCGCAGACGCCGATATTGGCGACCTCCAGCAGCACGTCCTCCGCGCCGATTTCGGGCTTCTCGATTTCACGGATTTCGACAGAGCCTTTTTCAGGTGCGAAGTTGACGACGGCGGCGGATTTCATGGGTTGGTGCTGTCATGATACGACAATGCCGTGGCTCATCACCACGACAAAGTGTGTGTGAATTGCGACAAGCCTGCCTTAGATGATCCGGCCACGACGGCGGGTGCCGAACAGGGCCATGAGCCCCAGCACCAGCAGCATCGCGCGTCCAGGCTCTGGCACCACCACAACGACGCCGAGGGTGGCAAAGTGGCTGGTATCCCAGAACAGGCCCGAGCCGGAGATGTCTGGCAGGTCCAGATCCAACCCCGCATCCAGATCGCCGAAACGGGCGTCGGGTCCCAAGTTGGTCGAGCTATTGAAGGCCGTGGTCCAGTCCACGAGGTTGAAGATCTGGCCATTCTGCGGTGTGAAGTTCAAAGACAGCACCTGGATCTTGGCTCCAGTCGCCTGATCCAGCGTGCCGGTGATGCTCACCTGATCGTGGTTTCCAAGGCCGCCCGCATTGGCGATGATGTAGTTGTTGTAGCCCAAGGAACCGTAGGCATTGCCGCCGAAGTTATTGGTGCTGGTGAAGCTGGCGGTGGTGATCTGTAGTTGCAGGGTGGAGCCGCTCGCGAGGTTGAGCCCGGTGCCAAAGCTGAGCCTTTCCGCCGCATCATTCAAACTCGTGCCTGGGGCAATGATGGAACCGCTGAGGGCGGAAATGGCACCTGTTAAGCTGCCTCCGCCTTCCAGAATCTGGCCGGCCTGTAGCTGGAAACCACCGTTCACGGCATTCACGTTGAAGGTCGCGCCCGTGAGGACACTGATCCTGGCAGAATCATTCAGCGAGCCGGTCGCCCCGAGGGTGAGCGTGCCCGCGGCAATGGTGGTGTTACCCGTGTAGGTGTTGACCCCGCTCAGCAGCAGGGTGCCCGTGCCGGTTTTAAGCAGGTTGTCTGCACCTGTTCCATTGTCGGCGATAATCCCGGCATAACCCAAGGTTTCTGCGGTGTTCACCACGTCCAGAATCCCCGTGCCAGAGCCGCCTGCTTCACCCAGCGCGATGCCGCGGTTCGAGTTGAGCGTGACATTGGCCCCCACGGAAAGAGAGCCGCCGTTGAGCACGATGTTATCCGGAGTGGCTGTCACCGGGGCCGCGCCCAGGGAGTTGTCATTGTTGATTCGCAGGCTGCCATTTTCCACGGTCACCGCGCCCTCTGCACGCCAGTCCAGCGAAGCGGTGTTGTTGCCCGTCAGCGCCAGGGTTCCGATACCCGTCTTCACCAGTCCGCCACTGCCAGTGATCGTGCCGGAAATCGTCTGCAAGGTGCCAGGGGCGCTATTCACCGTCACGGTATGCACGTTGCTACCCCAGGCGATGGCACCGGAGAGAGTCAACGCTGCGGGCACCGTGGGGCCGCGCACGCCCAGGGTAAAGTCCCCGCCGACTGCCACGGCATTGGAAACGGTGCGGGCGGTGCCATCGGCCGTCAGCGTGGTGTCTTGGCCCAGAGTCAAGGTGCCTGTGCCCAGAGGGCCGCTGGTCACCGTACCCGTGGTGCTGGCACCGATGACCAGACCGCCGGCCTGGAGATCCACCCCACCGGAAAAGGTGCTTGCTCCGCTGAGCTGCAAGAAGCCGTCACCCGTTTTGATCAAGCCCACACCCGTGCCCGTGATGGCGCTGGAAATGTTCAACGCCGCCTGTTCGGGAGAGAGCGTAGCTTCGGCATAAAGAATGGCCGCGACGTCCACGGTGCGGGTGCTGCCGCCAAGACTCAGCGTGCCCCCAGAGATGGTCGCCGTGCTGCTCACATTCGAGGATGTGACCGCAATGTCTCCGCCCAGTGTCAGTGTCCCGCTGCCGACATTGATGACAGGGTTAGTGCTACCACCCGTGTTGTTAAAGGTCACATTGTTCAGAGTGTTGCTGCCCGTGAGGGTCAGGACCGAGGGACCATTCAAGGTCACGTCTTGGGGGGCGATGGTGCCATTGATTTGGGTGACGGTTCCGCCATTGAGAGTCAGCCCTCCCGCAGGCAGATTTCCCGCTGCACCCGCCGTTCCGATCTGAAGGATCTGGCTGTTCACCACGGTGCCGCCAGTGTAGCTGTTCAGGTTGCTATTCAGCACCACGGGGAACTGGCCAAACACACCGCCCCAGACCACTAAGCGCACCGCTTGGTTGTTAGTCGGGTTGTCAATGATCGCCGAGTTGATGGTGAACAGGTTCGCGACAGCTTTGTTCTGATAAAAAATGAAGAGGTCGGTGGTGGCTCCAGGATTGATTCCGCCTGCCGTGATTCTTCCCTGGTTAGGCGTGGCACCGATCTGCGGGGTGAAGGTGACATCATTTTCCATGCTGGCGGAAAGGCCACCACTGGTGAGATTCAGCACGTCTGTGGCATTCGCAAAGCTGATCACCGGAGCCGGAGTGGCTGTGGTGCCGATGAAGTTGAGCGAGTTGATGTTGAGGCCGCCTGCCGCCACGGCACCCGAGGCCGCCAGACGAATGTTTTGCGTCGGTTGGCTGGTGGCTGGCAGGGCGTTGCCATCATAACCGGCAAAGCCCACCGTATTCAAGGCACCGACACCGCCGACCGTGTCATAACCAGCAAACTCCGCCGCATTGGTGTTGAAGTAGTTCGTCACGATCGCCCAAGGGCCGACGATGTTGTTGGTCGTAGCAAGCCCCCCCGTAACCACAATATTTTCCGAAGAACCACCGGTACTCGCCACAAGGCCCAGACGTTCCGAACTGGTGCCCGAGTAGCTCTGGCCAAAGTTCACTGTCGCTGCGGCATCGGCATCCCGCGTGAAGCCCGAAAGCGTCAAGGTAGCCGACTGCGGCATCAGGTTGCCATTGTTGCTACCCGCCGCTGCTGTGATGACGCTGCTGCCCTGGGCGAGGTTCACGAGACCCACGGTTTCCGCTGTCGTGGAACCGCCACGGCCATAGAGACTGAGAGTGCCACCGCGAAGAGTGATGCCGATGTCATCTGCCAGCCGGTTTGCATCGTCGGTCAGAAAATTGTTTTCAAAGCGCAGCGCGCCATAGCTGAGATCCAAGCTGGAAGACTCCGTGATCTTGCCGCCATCACGCAGGCTGGTCACCCCGCCATTCAACACCGTGGCACCCGTATAACTGTTGGTACCAGTGAGGTTCAGGGTGTTGCCATTGGAGCGGATCAAGGTCACCTCTCCCGTGATCTGTCCGGCAAAAGTCGTGCTCGCCGTCTCATTGATCACAAGCGTGGAGGAGCTGTTGGTGGAGGTGATGATGCCGCCAGTCATGGGCGTTTCACCTGCCGTGCTTCCCAGGCTGCGCAGCGCACCCACCATTTGCGTGGTGCCGTTGAGGTCCAGTGTCCCGCCAGTGTTGACATTGAGAGGCTGACCCGCCAGGAGAGTTTGATGGCCACCGGCCAGTTTCAGGGTGCCCTGATTCACCGTCGTAGCACCCGTGTAGAGATTGGAAGCGGTGAGGCTGAGGGTTCCCGCTCCGGTCTTGGTCAGGCCACCCGTGGTGCCCGTAATGACGGAGCCGATCTCCATATCTCCCAGCCCATGGACGATCAACTCGCGGTTGGAACTGGTGGAAAGCAGACCGCCCTGGATGCCCAAATTTCCGGTAAAGGCCAAGAGGCCACCACTTTCAATGTTCAGCGTCTGCATGGGGTTCATTTCCACGCCACCCGAGTTACGAAGATTCAGCGAGTTGATGGAGTAAGCGCCCAACCCGACTCGACCAGCTTCCAGCGCCACGTTGGTCCCTGCCTGCAGATGCGCCAGTTCCTCCCCCGCCACGGCATTCAGCGCCATGATCCCACGGACGGAATCGTAAGTGGCAAAGGCGGTGCCTGCACCCGTGATGGATTGATCCACAATCGCCCAAGGCAGGATGCCGCGATTGGCCGTGCCCGCTGCACCTGTTTGACCCACAAAGGTAGGGGCCGTGGTGGCTTTCATCGTCGCCACACCCGCCCCTGGGGTGTTGCCCAAATTATCACCGCGAAAAAGCGCCGTGCCCTGCACGCTGCGAGTGAAGCTGCCGCTATTCACCTGGAAGGTGAGCGACTGGCTGGGATCTGCATCCAAGGTCAGCACACCGGCGGTGTTGCCCGTTGATAAGTTGCTGCTGGTGATAGTTTCCAAAGTCGGCGCGCTGGCATCGCCAAGGATGGTGAGATTGCCGCCGAAATGGACGCCTCGAGTTCCCAGACGGTTATCCAGATGACCGGACGTGTTATCCAGCACGAGGGTAGCCCCTGGGCTGAGTTGCCAAGCCGCCCCTGTGGATACTTTTCCGGCGGCTCCGCTCAGTATCAAAGTGCCG
>DMMK01000220.1 GCA_003453085.1 Verrucomicrobiales bacterium | reverse complement strand
CGCCTGCTGTTCGGTTCCGGTGTTGTCCTCGGGGCGCGAGGTGGTGGGCAGCATGGCGATCTACCACCGCACGCCGCGTGCGCCGTCCGTGGATGAACTGCGCTGGGTGGAGTCTGCGGCGAAACTGGTGGGGGTGGCCATTGAAAGGTGTCGGTCGGAAGTGCGTCTTCGGGAGCAACTGGAGGAGCTGCTGCGCTGGCAAAATGCGATGCTGAATCGCGAAGACCGCGTGCAGCAGCTAAAAGCTGAGGTAAATGAACTGCTCCTGCGCCTGGGGGAACCAGTCCGTTACCTCAGTCAGGTCTGACCATGAAAGCCCCCATTCCTGCAGATGAAGATCAGCGCCTCGCCGTTCTGCGCGAGTATGAGATTCTGGACACGCCTCCTGAGGAGGCCTTTGACGGACTGACCCAGCTAGCCGCGCATATTTGCGGAACGCCGATGGCGGTGATCTCGCTGATTGATGAAGGCCGTCAGTGGTTCAAGTCCCAGATAGGCATGTCAGGGAGTGAGACCTCCCGCGACATTGCCTTTTGTGCCCATGCGATTTTGCACAAGGACCAGGTGATGGAGGTTTATGACGCCACCGGGGACGTGCGGTTTGCGGACAATCCGCTGGTGACGGGCAGTCCGGACATCCGCTTTTATGCGGGTTCCCCGCTTGTGGCCCGGGGCAATCAGCCGCTGGGGACGCTGTGCGTGATTGACCGGGTGCCGCGTAAGCTGACGGATGCCCAGGTGCAAGCCCTGGAGACTTTGAGCCGAAATGTGGTGGCGAGGCTGGAACTGCGGCTGCAGGCTAGGCAACTGGCCCAGGAGGTGGCTGAAAAAGCGCGCATCGCAGATCAGTTGTGGGAGCAGAATGCACAGCTGGTCCGCAGTGAGCAGGAAACAGGACGTCTCCTGGAACTGGGGGAGAAATCGCGCAATGCCTTGCTGAGCGTGCTGGAGGATGAGCAGCGGCTGGGGCGTGAGCTCCGGCGGTGGGCAGATGCGTTTGAAAATTGCGCGCAGGGGATTCTCATCGGCATGCCGGGAGATCTCAGCCTCTTTGCCTGCAACCGGGCACTGGCGCTTCTGCGCGGTTGTGAGGCCTCCGAGGTCACGAGGCTTTGCCTGATGGATCTTTATGCGCCGTCTGAACATGAGCGGGTGAAGGCGGCGATCGCCCTGGCGCAGGTGGATGGGCAGGCAAAATTTGAAGTGCCCATGCTGCGTGCCGATGGCACCAGCTTCGAGGCACAGGTGGACCTGGTGAATGTCCGAGGTCCGGATGAGGAGCCGATTTATTGGGTGGTGACCATTCAGGATATCACAGAGCGCAAGCTGGCAGACCTGATGCTGGCCCGTACAAATCGGGCACTGCAAATGATGTCCGCCTGCAATGAATCCGTCGTGCGGGCGACCGATGAGCCGCATCTGCTGGCCGAGGTGGCGCGCCTGGCGGTGGAAATCGGCGGTTACAGGCTGGCCTGGGGGGGCTATGCCCAGCATGATGAGGAGAAAAGCATCCGGCCCATCGCGCATGCGGGGCATGAAGCTGGCTACCTGGATGTGATCCGCCTGAGCTGGTCTGAGACCGCGCCTTCGGGCCGGGGGCCAGCGGCACGTTGCATCCGCACTGGCAAGACGGTGGTCTGTGAGGACTTGACGGTGCAGTCTTCGGGCTTTTTCTGGAAGGAGGAAGCCCTCGGCCGCGGCTACAGGAGCATCGTGTGCCTGCCGCTGCAGGATGAAAAGCGCACCTTTGGTCTGCTGGCGCTGTATGCATCGGATGTCCAGCAGGTGGGGGAGGATGAGATCAAGCTGTTGCAGGAGATGGCGGAGGACCTTGCCTTTGGCATCCGGCATTTGCGCAGCCGACAGGAAAAGCAGCGCATGCAGGATGTGGTGCTGAAGGTTTCCCAGGCGGTTTCAGCCGGGTATGGCGAGGGCTTTTTCCAGTCCCTCACCCGCCACATGGTGGAGGCACTGGATGCGGATGGCGGCTTTGTCGGGCGCCTGCAGCCCGGTGATCGGCAGCGGATCGAAACACGCGCGCTGTTCCTGAACGGGCAGTTCGAACCCAACATCTCCTATTCGCTACAAGGCACCCCCTGCGAGGGCGTGAGCCTGGGGTATAACTGCATTTTGGAAAAGGATGTGCGGGCGGATTTTCCTGACGATGTCTGGCTGGCGGATCACGGTATCGAAGCCTATGCGGGCATCCCGCTAATGGACACGAAGAGGCAGGTGAGCGGCATCATGGCCGTCTTTTACCGCCGGCCTCTGGACCAGGCATCACTGGTGCTTTCAACTCTGAAAATCTTTGCCGCGCGGGTGGCGGATGAGCTGGAACGGCAGGAGGCGGATGCTCGCATCCGCGAACAGGCCTCGCTGCTGGACAAGGCGCAGGATGCCATCCTTGTGCGGGACCTGGACCACCGGATCACGTACTGGAACAAGAGCGCCGAAGCCCTGTATGGGTGGAGTGTGGAGGAGGTGCTGGGCAAGCGGGTCACGGATGTTTTTTACCATGAGACGAATGCCTTTAACGGGGCAATCAAGCAGCTCTTCGAGGAGGGGGAATGGGTGGGGGAACTGGACCAGGTGGCCAAGGATGGCAAGAAGCTGGTGATCGAATGCCGCTGGACGATGGTGAATGATACGGAGGGCCGACCCAAGTCCGTGCTGTGCATCAATACGGACATCACGGAAAAGAAGAAGCTGGAGCAGCAGTTCCTGCGTGCCCAGCGCATGGAGAGCATCGGCACGCTAGCGGGTGGCATTGCGCACGACCTGAACAACGTCCTGGCTCCCATCATGATGGCGATTGACCTGCTGAAAATGACGGTCACGGACCGCAATGGGCAGGAGATCCTAGCGACGATATCGCAAAGCGCGCAACGAGGCGCGGAGATGGTGAACCAGGTGCTGTCTTTTGCCCGTGGCATGGAGGGGAGGCGCATGGATGTGCACGCGCACATGCTGATCCGTGACATCGAAAAAATCGCCCGAGATACCTTCCCGAAAAACATCCAGATCGTCACGGAATACCGTGAGGACCTTTGGGCGGTGGTGGGGGACCCGACCCAGCTACATCAGGTGCTGCTGAACTTTTGCGTGAATGCGCGGGATGCCCTGCCGGATGGCGGCCGCATCCTGGTGAAGGCCAAAAACGTGAGGCTGGATGAAAACTACGCCGCCATGAATTTGGATGCGGTTCCGGGGCCCTATTTGAGGATCGAAGTAGCCGATACCGGGGTGGGTATCCCCCAGGGGATCCTCGAGCAGATCTTCGACCCCTTCTTCACCACCAA
>DMMK01000727.1 GCA_003453085.1 Verrucomicrobiales bacterium | reverse complement strand
GCACGTTGATGATGTCACCCTCGGCAATGCCCGGGTCTTCAGCCTCGCCTTTCATGATGGGACGCATGTCGATGACCGACTTTTTACGGCGTCCGTTGGCATCAAACCTGAAAATCTCGACCTTGTCCAAGGTCGCAAACTTGCCGAGACCACCGCTGATGAGCAGGGCTTCATAAACACCCACAGTTTTGCCCGGAGGAACAGGGATGGCATGGCCGCCTGTGCGTGGGACGCTCCCTGTGATGTAAATGAGGACGCGAGGGATGCTGGCTGCCGCGGCCCCACCTGCACCCGCTGCCGTCGAATTAGCCAGGCTTGGGGTGCGCTCGACAATGACCGTGGCTTCTTTGAGCTGGGTCTTCAGCAGAAATTCCCGAACGCGAGGTTCAGCCTCTTCACGGGACAGCCCGGCGACATTCACGCGGCCAGCCCGAGGGATAACGATGTAACCGCCTTCTCTCACCAGATAACTGCCATTGAGTGTGAGATCTTCCTTCACGAACAGCTCAAGCTGGTCGCCCGCAAGAAACACCGGGCGAGCCGGTGCTGGCGGTGCTCCCACAACCCTGGGGGCCACGGGCATGAGGTCTTCAGTAGGCTCGGTAGTGCACTGTGGAAGCAATGAAATCAGCAGCAGCACCCCGCAGAGTTTCGAGGGAGAGTTAAAACGGGTAAACGTCATCACGGGCAGTCTAAATCTGGTCCTAAATCGTCTGGCTGGTAAAATACGGAGGAGGATTGACAAAAATTTATCAATCCTCCTCGAAACTGAGAAATGCGCTATTTAATTAATAGCTGCCATTTGGACTGATCCAGACGCCTTCGTTGTTGCCGTTGATGAATTCTTTAGGAGACGGGGTTGGCTGCACCGTGAAAAGAATGTGGTCAAAGCTGGTCCGGAAGCTCTTGAAAAGAGGCTTCTTCTCAGGAGCTGGCTCAGGAGTTTTGCCGGAAGTCTTACCCGATGTTTTGCCGGAGGTCAGATCTGCATAACCAGCTTCACCGATAGCGCGGTGAGAGCAGGTGATCAGGAGACGGACATCACCGGTGTGGATGGGGGAGGAAGAAACACCTTCCACAAACACAAAACGAGGGACTTCCAGAGGAAGGTTGTAAGGGTAGGTCTTGTACTGGGTGGCGAACTCGACCACACGCTTGGCCGGATCTCTGGAATCCAGAAGAAGCTGCTTCTTGGAGGAGTCTTTCCAGACACGGATGTGGCCCATGGAGGCGATTTCCTCGTCAAAGGAAGCAAACTCACCAGTTTTGGCCGAGCGATTGATGCCTTCAACTTCCAGGGTGACGACCACTTCGCCATCGAAGTCAATGCGGTAAGGGACCAGACGGATCACCACTCGGGTGCGCTCGCCCACGCCAAGAATCATCCCAGGAGGGGTGGCTTCGAAGGCGCCGTTGTCGGCAGGATCGGTGTTGCTGATAGTACCGTCATGGTTCATGTCGGCATCCATGTCCATCTTGGCGATCTGACGCTCGCGGTCACGCCAGCTGTTGACGCGCTGGCCGAAATATTTGTGGAAATCGGCAGGGATGTCCCGGTTAGTTTGCAAAGCAGGAGGAGCCGGCTCGACCACACCTTTAGGATCACCTGCAAGTGCGGACATGGTGGAAGCGAGCGCCAGGGCGGAGATCACGTTCGTCAGTCTGTTTGATTTCATGTTGGAATACCGTTTACCTGTTTTCATAGATTTCTCAAGTTTTGAAGTGCGTTCGGGGCGTCTCGTCGAGGGCGAAAAAAATTAGAAGTAGCGGCGCATGGAGACGCCAAAGAAGTGTTCAGTGAACGGATTGATGTCGCTGTTCATCTCCTCGTATTGGTAGAAGACGTTGCCAGTCAGGCGGTGGCTGAACTGCTGATTAACTTCCACACGATACAGCCAGCGGGAGGAATCATCAGTGGTGCTGGACTGGTCGATCTGCTCATAGAGCGCCATGCCGCGGATGGCGGTGAAATCCAGAGGGAGGTAGGTCATGGTCAGACCTGCACCGAAACGGTCGCGAACCGGAAAGCGATCATTAACCGAAGTTTCGTTTTCAGCGTATTGCACGAAAGCGTCAATATTGAACCGGGAGGTGATTCTCTGGTCGATCCCGTAACGACCGTAGGTGGAGCGGCGGGTGTCGGACTGAAACTCGTTGTATTGGTAACCCTGACCCACAGCCAGATAGTGGCGGGTGGAGCGGGTGATGGTGTGATCCAATTCAAATCTCCAGGTGAAGTCGTTGGTTTCAGGAGCATCGCCCGTCCGGAATGCATAACCAGCGGCACCGAGCCAGTTGAGGTTTTCTGTCAGGCGGCCTGTGAGCTGCAACTCGAGCAGGTGAAGCAGGCTGCGGTAGCCATCGTTGGAAACGTATTCGTAGCTGAAGCGGGGAGCAAACGGGATGGTGGAGCCCTCATACTGCATGTACAATTCCAGATAATCGCGCGTGCCGTGGTTATCGAAGGAGAAGCTGGTCCAGTAATCCGAGTGTTCGATGCCGGATCCAAAACGCCACTGATTGTCAAACACAGGCCGGGAGGCCCAGAAACCGACGGTGTTAACGAAGAACGCCTGGTTGCTGCTGTAAAAGTCGTTGGAGCGGTCGGACTGGAAACCAAAGTAGTAACGGCCAGCGCGATCAATCCCTGGGGAGTCGGCATCCACAAAAACGTCCAGGCCGGAACGACCGATGAATTCGTCGAAGAAGAGGATTTCCCACTCACCCAACTGCTCGTTGAGGTTAAAGCGGAAGAGGAGACCAGGATTGGCGGCATTGCCAAGGCGGAAGGCCAGCTCATTTTCCATAGGCAGATAAATGAGGTTGGCAGCGACCGAGAGGTAGATCGAATCCGAAAGGCGGAGCAGACCGCGAACACCAACTTCAACGAAGGCGGCCCAGCCGTCGTCATTCTGGTCGAGCTCAGTACCGGGCAATTCACCATTGAAGTCCGAAAAGATCACACCGGCACCGGCGAATAGAATGTCGAAATAAAGCGGACCAGCCTTGATGTGGGCCAGCTCAGGATTGAACTCGCGGGTCAGAATATTGAAGTTGCCATCGACCGTGAAGGAGGCGCGCTGCAATCTGTCTGTCTCGATGGTAAAAGCATCGTGGCCCGTGAAAACACCCAACCCCTTATTGATGGGACGAAAGAAATTCTGATTCCGCTGATAAAAATCAGGGTTGTTATCATAATAACGGAACAGGTCTGTGGCCACCAGCCCACGGGTATCGGGACCTTCGACGGAATCAGGCGAGAACCCAATTCCCAAACTTCTTGAATCCGCCGCACCGCGCAGAAGCGTATCTTCTGCAATGGTAGGAAAATATCCAACCGATTGCGTTTCAGTTGCGGGCAAGCCCGGCTCCGCAGCGAAGCTGTGTTGCGCTGTCACCACAGTGCCGACAAGTCCAACAAGACCGAGCAAGCGTTTGGCGGATTGAAAAAAGAGATTTTTTTGCATTGCCATAAATTTTAGAAGGAATCGAAGCTTGCACCCTGCCTCATGCAGACCGCTTGGAGAAAAGACCGAATTGTTTCAACGAGGTGAGGTCTGCAAGTGTCAAACTGTGAACACAATGTGCCAAAATCCCAAGGAAAGGAACAAACACCACCACTAAAATCCAAAGAAAACGAGCCTTACCACCACGGACAGTGGACCAAACGCTGGTAATCGTCACCAGCACACTGAGAACATAGATCGCCAACAGAGCCCAGAGGATCTCTGGGATGACATTTTGCGCATTAAGCGTCAAAAGGCGGATCAAGATGTTAATCATACTGTGCAGTACGTGGTTTTGCCTGTGGGGTTACAAAGATTGAAAGAAAAAGGAAGATTTTAGAATCGTAAAATCTTTCGTGGCTGCGCGTATCAAAATTTGAGTGTAGAGAAAATATCTAGGCTTAAGTTTCTGCTGAATGCCGGGAATGTATTGAACGGAAAAGGAATGTCAAATTTAAGCGTCTCCTTTTGTTCCTTGCAGCAAAGTTTAAACCAGCTTTTCACCAATTGATCCATTCACGTTAAGGTGCTGAGGAATGCGGAGAGAAGAAAGCAATTCCATGTGTGAAAACTTCATTTTGTTACGGAATGTATGGTTTATGGCGATGACGTGGAACTGGCAAGCAAAAATCATTCCACATGGAGGCATTGTCTTTTAAAGATCTGGTCAAATGCTCGATTCACCGAGCCAGACAAGATCCGTCTTCCCTCTCCCATTTTGTAACAAGTGTGGCAAGACGTTGCATTTGCCACACTGAACAAAGGAAATATCCGCTTTTGAGCAAAGGAATTTCCAGTTCTGACCCGAAACTCAATGGGGGCTGTCCGAAAAAACTCGGTTTCCAGGTAGCCTGCATCAGGCGGATCAACTTTTATCCATTCGCAAGGTGTAGAGGGATTAACCTTGCTGCACCCATTTAACCAGCCATGTCACGAAACGTGAAAGTGAAAAATCTCACCTACAAAAATGGGGACGCCATCGTTCAGACAGCAGCCCATCCGCCCGGCTCCACATTCACAGGAATGCACGTCATTTTTTCCAATCTGCTGCCTCAAAAATCGACCACGGTGCCATTTA
>DMMK01000627.1 GCA_003453085.1 Verrucomicrobiales bacterium | reverse complement strand
CCCCCCTGGAAAGAGGTCCAGAGAACGCCTGCCCCACCGTCCCCCCCCCGTGCTTTTCCCAAGCAAACGCCCCCAGGGGGCAGCCCCCCCCCCCCAATCAAAAAAAAACCCCCCCCCTCCCTTTTCCCCGGGGTGTGGGGTTGCGCCATGCCGCCCGCCACACCACCCATAGCCTGCGGAGCCAGCCCCGCCATCGCCATGCCGCCAAGCCCGTAGGCCGACTGCGTCAGAAAGGCGCGACGGTTTATATTTAAGGCATGGGTGGTAGGATCGAAAGCTTTCATGCAGGCACAGACGAATACGACTGAGCATACCTTGCCCTTGCTGAGGAAAGCCAGCCTTCCGTGATGGAGATTTCACGCAAGTCCATTGCATCCATCGCCTTTATAACAAACGGCCCGCCTTTGTCCAAAAGGCGGACCGTCTTTGAAAGCGGTGCTTCACGTGCACCCACGCAAGACAAAAAGCACAAGAAGGATGGGGATCGGAATGCCGATGAGCCACAAAAAGATCCAGCCAATTTTGCCCGATTCATGGGCGCGTTTCATTGAGGTTTTCATAACGTTCCTTTCTGGTTGGTTACTCTGTCACCCAGAATTCGGATGAAGCCCTCGCCCCAGCCCTGTTTATTATCAGGGCTCCTGCGCAGCAGGCCCATGAAACTACAGCCTGTCTTGTTGACGGCTGATGAACATCTCAACGTCCAGCAAACTCAACGGTGATGAACCGCGTCAGGGATCTTTCAAGACCAAATCAAAGTCCCATTTCACTTCAGGAAACCAGCGCTTTTTGTTGGCCTCCTGAGCCAGCGGCACGTTCGGATTTCGACGCACCAAGGCTTTGTAAAACCGATCTGCGGCAGCCGCATCACGGAGTTGCAGCCAACTCCCCGCAATACACAGAACCTCAGCCGTCTTCGGGTGATCATCCGGCATCAGAGAAGCCGCCTTCCAGGCGAGGTCGGCAGCAACGTAGCGGTAGTGATACCGTTTGTTTATCACGGGAGCGTAGTGCTTGCTGCGCCACTTTTCAGCAGGCGTCGCAGCCAAGGTAGGAGTCTGCCGCTCCGCCATTAGCAATCGGTTATCGTGCATCCAATCATCCATCCAGACGGTTTGTCGGCGAAAGCTGCTCAGATCCCGCAGTTCAAATGCACCGCTTACCAGGGAGTAGTCTGGCCCTGTTTCAAAACCGAGGATCTCCATGCCTAACAAGCGGTGAATTTGCGCTGCCTTCCAAAGCGCCTCCGCTCTCTCAGCCTTGGGCAATTTGCGTTCATGTCCCTGGCGGTAAGCCTTGGCATAATGTCCGAATGCCAGAGCCAATTCATCTGGAAGCATTTTCTGGGCATCCTTAAAATAATGCTCTCGTACGAGCCTTCGGCCAATGAGGTATTTCATCACGGGCAGCCCCTGTGGACGTCCCCATCCACCATACTTGCGTGCCAGATCACGCATCGTTTTAACTTCCGCCTCCGAGCCCTTTTCGTCTTCGTATCTCCACGCTTGCAACGGCTGGGAAATCGCCCCCGCCCTCTCCAGAGCCAACAACTCCTCCACAGAGAGCAGACGCTCTGCAATGTAGGCGGTGTCTTCCCAGAAATCAGTTTTGGCAAAAGTCGTTAGAGCCCCTGCGAAGTCATTGGTGGCCAATTGAGCCCGGCCATAGTCAGCCAGGAAATGATGCCGCCGCACTTGACTGTAATTTTCGGCGTTCAATGGACTTGGGTTCATTTGGGCATCCACTTCCATCTGCGCCCGGGCGTCATCCTGCCCTTTAGGCAACCCTTTGGAGAGGGCTTCAAGCACCTTCACCGCCTCGCTCTTGCGCCCTTCCATCGCAGCAAGCTTGCCTCGCAGCGACAGCGCGACAACGTCTTGTGCAGGAGCCATTCTGAGCCAGCGCTTCGCTTCATTGAAACGAGCGGCATTGTAATAAAGCCAAGCCAGCAAAACGGCTTCCCCCTGCTCCCGCAGCCCCGCTTTTTCAAAGCTCTGGAGCCAGGCTTCCATATCCTCATTGGGAGAAGCCAAGTTGCCTTCATGATGACCAAAATCCCAGCCCAAGGCCCCCTGCGCCACCTCGATGAGATGCAGCATCTGGGCTTGCCGCAAAAATGGATCTGCCAAAGTTTGCTCCGCCAGGTCTTCACTCCAGGCACTGTACTGCCAGCGATCTGATTTCAACTGCTCATCGGCCCGGCTATGGCCCAGGATGGCGCGCAGATAAGCTGCACGTTTCCACTCCGCAGGACTCACCGTCCCTTTTTGAGGCAAATCGCTTCCCGGCCTTCCGAGAACATAAGCGGCCTCAATGCCGAGATGCAAACAGTCTGCAAACCCCGTTTGTGACAATTGCCGAGTCTCCAAAAGCCAACGGCCCCGCCCTTTTATTTGGGTGGGATCCGCCGTGCGAAACAGCATCCAGGCGGCCCAGGTGGAGCGCCATTGTCTCTGCTCCGGTGGCAATGCCAAAACTTGCTGCCATTTTTCCCGCGCCTGTTGAACCAGCGGGCTGGCATCATCGGCAGCATCCAAATAAAGCAACGCTCCTTCCAGATAAAGGCGAACATCCGCCGGGAGCTCACCCAGCATTTTTTGGCTTTCGTTTTTGACGGCTTCCAAAGGGCGGGCCTTTTCACGATCCCCCTTGCTCATCGCATGCTCCGAAAGATCGCCTTGCAGAATCATGGCCCTCCGAAGATCTCTATAACCAGCCAACCAAGTCCGCCGCTTTGTCTCGTCCGGCTGGCGATCCTTCATCATCCCCTCCATCTCCGCCATTTCCAGATCCAACGTGTAGGCTGGCGAACCTGCCTGACGTTCTACCAAAGCCGAATCTAACAAACCATGCTTCAATTGATACAGCTCCCCTGTGAATTGAAACACGGGCGGCTGCAAGATGCCTTTGGGCTTATCCAGGGCGTTTTCAGGAAAAAACGGACCACAGGCAAATGTCGGAGCCAGGCACAAAAGCCCCATCCAGCCAATGAATGATCGCCATGTCTGCATGACCGTCGATTATCCCTCAACGGCCTGAGCTTACAAGTTCACCTTATGGCCTTGGCAAAAATATCCACAGGGCCTGTGGAGCCCTCGACCCGCAGCCATCCGATGACCCTTTTTGTGCCAGAGCCCACACGCGGCATCCGCCCCGGATTCACCAATTTCAGAGACAGATAGCCCGCCGCCGACTCCACGACCTGATACCCTCCCAGCGCATCGGCCCCCACGGCTTCAGAACCTGCCCAATGAAGAGTCACCAAAGTTGGCAGATCATCCGGCGCATCGCCAGCCTGCTCAATCACGACTTCCGCGTGCCCTGCCTCCTGCTTTTTACAATGCGCCAACCAGCCGCGTTTCAGAGACTCTCCCAGGGCCACCTTTGCCAGCACATCCAGCGGCCAATTCAGCCGATCCTGCGCCACCGGCAGACGGTACCACACCACCGATTGCAGAAGCGGTGACGCCTCCGTGCGCCATCGTGAAACCAAATCCGCCATTCCATAGGCATCGGCATCCAGCACCACATAATTCGCACTCTGCAACGGCAGTGCCTGGGGCACATCTTCCGCATAGACCTCACGCACCTTTCCGGCAGGATCGAACTCAACCACGCAAGAGTAAGTGGGCAGCGCGACCCGAAAGGGCACACCGATTGTTACAGCCTGAGCCAGAGCGTTGCGCGTTTCCGCCAGATCCACCAGGGCGACCGCCTTGTCCTGAGTCTTTGGGAGATGCAGCGAGTGCACCTGGAGAACATAACCGGGCACGATGGCCGCCAGAGCTGAAAACTCCTTTTGGCGCAGCCAGGAGGGCAGAACCGTGCAGGTGACTTTCAGCGGAAACAGGGCGGCCTTCACTTCTGTAAGCAGCCGGATGTACTCCACCAGTTTTGAGTCTGGGCAATCATAGTCCAATTGCAGTTCGGCCACGTTTCCAGCGGGCCAAGCTGAAACCGTTTCTTTGGCCAGATCCACGACCAGCTTAGTGGCCTCGGCTCCCCATCCCGTCTTGGCTGCCGAAGGAAAAACACGCAGCACTAGCCCCACCTTCTGCGACTTCATCACGGTAGGATCTGCCTGGATCCGGGTGATCTTGCCTTTGCCTTTTTCAAAGCCTACTTCTGCCATCAAGAGATGGTAAGTCTGCACCCAGCTTTTGGACTGCTCCACACTTTCGGCCAGTTCAGGCTTCCAGGCCCTCTGCCACACATAGACTTCCGTAGGCAGGGGCACGAACCGCTTCGGCTCCGGCTTACAACCAGACAAGACCAAGGCCGTGAGTGCGCCGCCCCACAGACAAAAG
Organism: Verrucomicrobiales bacterium; assembly: GCA_003453085.1. GTDB lineage: Bacteria > Verrucomicrobiota > Verrucomicrobiia > Verrucomicrobiales > Verrucomicrobiaceae > Prosthecobacter. Next base: position 885 of record DMMK01000627.1, on the reverse strand, counting down.
GTCTTCATCAGGTGAAAAACCGACATTGGGAAGGGATACGGGAGGTCTTGTGCGCTGCAACTGGAGTCGGCTGCCTTTTCACTTCACCCCGGCCTCATTCACGCTAGGCTGACGCCCAATGTCCAAACGTCTCTTTCTGCTCGATGGCATGGCGCTGCTCTACCGCGCCCACTTTGCTTTCATCAAAAACCCTATTCGCACCAGCGACGGGCTGAACACTTCTGCGCTTTACGGTTTTACCAACACCCTGCTCGACATCATCAAGAGCTGGCAGCCGACTCATCTGGCGGTGGTTTTGGACACTTCCGCGCCGACGCCGCGTCACGATATTTTCCCCGAGTACAAGGCCCAGCGCGAAGAGATGCCGGAGGATCTCTCGATGGCGATTCCACAGATTCACCGTCTCTGCGCCGCCATGAACGTTCCTCTCCTCACACGTGATGGGTACGAGGCTGACGACATCATCGGCATCCTGGCCAAACGATCCGAAGGCAAAGATTTCGAAACTTACATGGTGACTCCGGACAAGGATTTTGGCCAGCTCGTCTCAGACTCCGTGAAGATCTACAAACCCGGCCGCCAGGGCAGCGATGTCGAAATTCTCGGCGTGGCCGAAGTCTGTACGCGCTGGGGCATCGAACGACCGGAGCAGGTGGTGGACATCCTGGCTCTCATGGGGGATGCGGTGGACAACATCCCAGGCATTCCCGGCTTTGGCGAAAAGACGGCCACCAGCCTCATCCAGCAATATGGCAGCCTGGAAAACCTCATTGCCAATGCGGACAAGCTCAAGGGCAAGCAGAAGGAAAAGGTGGAGCAAAATGTGGACAAGGCGATCCTTTCCAAGCAGCTCGCCACCATCATGCACCCCCCCCCCCCCGCCCC
>DMMK01000048.1 GCA_003453085.1 Verrucomicrobiales bacterium | reverse complement strand
GTCTTCATGGAGGTGGGCAGGTCCTCGGCATAGTAGCCGCGATTGGTCTCGCGGGGCGGCGGCATGCTGCCGAGGTCGCGGAGGTTTAACCAACTATCGAGAAAGCCATTGGTGAAGCCGCTGCTGCGCTCATCGGCGATGAGGCGCTGCACCTGCTTTTTCAGCTCGGCCTTCTGCGTGAGCTTGCCGGACTTGGCGGAGGCCAGCAGTTCTGCATCGGGCAGGGCAGCCCACAGGGCAAAGGAGAGGCGGGTGGCGAGGTCGTAGGCGGTGAGGGCCTTGGCGGAGTCTTCCGTGATCTCGCTGAAGTAGAGGAAGGACGGTGAGCAAAGGATGAGCTTCAGGGAATCCAGCGCGGCCTGGCGTGGGGTGGCTTTTTCCGCGAGACGCTTTTCATAAAACGTGCGGATGGGCTGGCGGTCGGCATCGGTGAGCGGGCGGCGGTAGGCTTTCTCGGCGAAGGCCTGGAGCTGCTCCAGCGCACGTTCGGGCTGGAAGCCTGCTTTGCCAAAGACGGCCTGTTCCTCAGCACTGCCGCCCGTTTCAGGCATGGGGCCCTGGATCTTGATCTCGCTGATGCGGATGTGGGGCAGCTTGCCTTCTAACAAAAGGTGTGCACGGCCCACGCCGGAGTCGCTGACCTTGCCTTTGAACTCGTCCTTGTAGCGTTTGTTGATGGTGACCACGGAGGCACGGGATTCAAAGGGGCCGTTGGGGAAGATGAAGCGCGGGGTCTGCCCGGCCTCCAGCCAGACGCGGAATTTCAGCCAGGTGGGCTTTTCATCAGGCACCACGCTGCTGGCCAGCAGGGGCTCGATGGGCTGCGGGTAGTGGATGTGGCCTTTGGTGACATCGCCCGGCACGACGCCGAGGACGAAGGGCTCGGAGAAATCGATGCCGAAGATGGTCGGATCGTAATGGGTGTCGCGATGCAGGGCCTGCGCCTCCACCTCGATGTCGTACAGGCCGGAGACGGGCACGCCTTTCAGGAAGTCCTCGATGTGGCCGTAGCCACCCTGGCGGGTGTCCGTGTTCGGCTGCTCGTAGAGGTTGAGGTAACGGTAGTTGAAGGCGGACTTGTGCGGGCCGCTGAGTTCCTCGTATTGGACGAAGTGGCCATTGAAGCGCCAGTTCTTGGGCTCCATGGCGGGCTTGGCCAGGCGCATTTCCACCAGGCGGTTGGCGGCCTGGAAGTATTGGTCCACCAGGAAGCCGGAAGTCACCAAGGACTTGCCGATGGTGTCCATGTGCTGGCTGGTCTTCTCCTTGGGAAAATCGCCAGTGAGGCCGAGGGTATCCACGCGGCGGCCAAAGAGGCTGGCCAGGGTATTTTCATACTCGCGGCTGGACAGGCGGCGCATGACGGTGCGGGCGCCGGAGCTTTCGATCTTGCCACGGGCGGCCACGGTGCCTTCGCGCAGCGCACGCAGCACGGCCAGGCGTTCTTCATCCGCCGGCTGGTCGGACTTTTTCGGCGGCATCTCCTTCAGGGTGACCTGATCAATGATCTCCTTGGCCGAGATGAGGTCTGCCTCCGTCTTCAGTGGGAGGGCGAAGTTTTCAAACTCGCGATCTCCCTTCTGCGCATCGGCGTCGTGGCACTCCAGGCAGTACTTGCCGAGGAACTGCTGCACGATCTTGGGCGGCGGCAGGGACTCCTCTGCGTGAGAGGCGGCCACGGTGAAAAGCATCGTGGCCAAACTGGCGACGAGATGGGCCGGGGGGAAAGCGGGTGTGCGCATCAGGAAAAGCGGCCCGTGCTGCTGCCGAAGGAATCGGTCTCCACCCCCATGCGCTGGGCGATGTCCACAAAGAGGTTGCAGAGCGGCACCTTGTTGATGCCGTCACGCGGCACTTCGCGGAATTCGCCATGCTTGTAGCCACCACCTGCGAGGATGATGGGCAGGTCGGTGTTTTTGTGCGAGTTCGCATCGCTCATGCCGCTGCCGAAAAGCACGGCGGTGGAGTCGAGCAGGGACTGCTCGCCATCCTGCATCTTGGAGAGGCGGGTGAGGAAGTTGCCAAAGTGCTCAACCTGGTATTTCTCCAGCGTGATGAGGTGGGCGATGGCCTCCGGATCATTGCTGTGGTGGGAGAGGCCGTGGTAGGACTTATCAATGCCCAGATCCTGCGGCAGGAAGTCGCCGCCGATCTCCAGGGTGGCGATGCGAGTGGAGTCGGTCTGCAGGGCCAGAGCGATCAGCTCATACAGCATGGGTAGATCCTGCACCGGGTTGCGGTTTGCCGGTTTTTCAAAGGGGGCTTTGGGCTTCGGCTGGCTGGCCCAGCGCTTGCGCAGTTCCAGGCGCTTTTCCACATCGCGCACGGAGGTGAGGTATTCGTCCAGCTTGTCCTTGTCCTCCTTGTTCACCTGACGGGAGAGGCGGTTGGCATCTTCCAGCACGGAGTCGAGGATGGAGGCCTGCACCTGGTTTTCCTGCACGCGGCGCGCCTGCCGTTCTTTGGAGTCGCTGATGAACAGCCGCTCGAACAATTCCGCCGGGCCAGTGATGGGCGGCACGCGCACGCCAGACTTGGTCCAGGCGATCTGGCAACCGCCGTGGATGCCGCCTTCGGAGCCGACCGTGAGGGAGGGAAAGCGGGTCTCAAAGCCGACTTCGTCGGCGAGGTATTGGTCAATGCTGACGTTGCCATCGGGGCGGTTTTGCGCCTCGGAATTCAGCACGCCGGAAAGGAACGAATGGACGGCGAAGTGCCCGCCTTTGACGCCGTGGTCCAGGCCCTTGAACACCGTCATGTGGCTGCGATTTTCCCACAGCGGCTCCAGCAGCGTGGTCTTCTCATAGTTGCGGCCCGTGGTGGTGGGGAAAAGGGACTTCACCTGGTAGCCGAGCAGGTTGCCGATGGCGACAAACCTCTGCGCCCCGGCTCCGGCCCCCTTCGCCGCCTGCACCGCCGAATTCCCGCCCACGGACTTGGCCATGAGCGAAGGCAGCCCCGGCAACGCAAGCGAGGTGCTGAGAGATTGGAGAAGGAAACGGCGACGGTTCATAAGGGGTGCATTCAATACGTCAGCAACGGGCCGTTTGTTTCAGGGGATCGCAGGCTCGGGCGGATGGGGA
>DMMK01000388.1 GCA_003453085.1 Verrucomicrobiales bacterium | reverse complement strand
CCACACCTAAGTGGCCCCCCGCAACCGCCACAGGTGTAAAAAAGCCAGAAACCGGCCATTGCCCCCCCCCTCCTGGCCGCCTTCAGCCTCATTTCCATGGCCAGTGCCCAGTATCCTGGAGCCCCCACTTATCCAGGTGCAACCGGTGGTTACGGCGCCATGCCGCCCGCAGGGACCGGCCTTTACGGGGGCACGGGATACACCGCCATGTCCCCTACCCTGCCACCGCCAAACATGAGCTCCCCCTATGCCGGGCCGACCATGATGGAACCAGCACCTGCGGCTAACTATGGTTTTCAACAGCCAGTCGCCACCAATTCCTGGGGCGGTGTGCAGCAGAGCATGACCGGCAGCAACATGCTGAACTACCGTTACCTGGAAGCGAGCTACCGCTATGTGGATCCCCGTGGGGGCGATCTGGATGGCAGCCACGGCCTGGGCGTGACACTTTCGATGGACCTGCCGACGATTTTCTTCGTCAAAGGCAGCTTTAACTGGAGCAGCGGCACCGGTACCAAGAATGTCAAAGGCGCGGCCGATGCCGACTACGACCTTTCTGTCATCACCATCGGCGGCGGTGCCTACATGGCCATCACGCCGAAACTGCACTTCGTCGGAGAAGTGGGCTTGGTGTATGCCAACCTCAGTTCCTCTGGCAGAAACATCAGCTACACCGACGGGGGCATCTACATCCGCCCCAGCCTTCGCTACCAGATGGTGGATTGGCTGGAACTGCAGGCCGGCGTGACCGTCAGCAGCGCCAACGATTACGACAGCAAGGTCATCGACTTCGGTGCTTACTTCCGGGTTTTCCCGCAGATGGACATGAACATCGGCATGGACCTGGGCGACGAAACCCGCACCCTGCGTGCCGGCGCCCGTCTTCGCTGGTAACCTGACTTTTACTCTCCCACCCTCAAGACACGGAAGCGCCCTGGAAACAGGGCGCTTCTTTTTTGTGAAGGCCCATCCCGCCGAAGCTCTGGAGTCACCCTCGGCCAGTAAGGAATTCACGCAGGGCACCTGCATCCATACATCCAGACAAGAAAGATTGTCCGAATTATATCCCAGAGACCGCTGATCGGCTTCGACCTGGGGTCTTGTGTTATCTCAGCCACCTTATGGCCTCCCTCAATCATCCCACTGCCAACCCCCGCTGCTCCACCGGCGTCGAAGGGTTGGATGTCATCCTGCAAGGTGGCCTGCCCACCAACAGACTTTATCTCGTCAAAGGCGATCCTGGCGTCGGAAAGACCACGCTGGCCATGCAGTTTCTTTTGCAGGGCCAGAAAGAGGGTGAGACCAGCCTCTATATCACCCTTTCTGAAACGAAAGATGAGATCGCCACCGTGGCCGCTTCGCATGGCTGGGACCTGTCCAAACTGCATTTATATGAGCTCTCCACGATCGAAGAAAAGATCCGTGGGGACACTGAGAGCACCTTTTTCCACCCTTCGGAAATTGAGCTCAATCGAACGATCAACGCCCTCATTGATGAGGTGAAAAGGGTCAACCCCTCCCGTGTCGTCTTTGATTCTCTGTCTGAAATGCGCATGCTGGCCGATACGCCCTTGCGCTACCGGCGGCAGATTTTGCAACTGAAGCAGTTTTTCGCCGGACGCAACTGCACTGTCCTGCTCCTGGATGACCGCACCTCCGGCATGCATGACCTTCAGGTGGAAAGCATCGCCCATGGTGTCATCGCGCTCGTGAGCACCGCAGCAGGTTACGGGGTGTCTCAACGACAGCTCAATGTCATCAAGATCCGCGGCTCCGAATTCTTGGAAGGCAGCCATGATTTGGTGTTGCGCAAAGGGGGCATGGTGGTCTTTCCACGCCTCGTCGCGGCGGATGAGAAGGGCGAATTTAACCGAGAGGATTTCCCCAGCGGGGTTCAGGAACTCGACCTTCTGCTGGGAGGGGGCCTGGGTCGTGGTACCAGCACCATGTTCATGGGGCCACCTGGCACCGGAAAGTCCACCCTCACCGTACGCTTTGTGCTATCAGCGGCGGAACGTGGTGAAAAATCCCTGCTTTTCATTTTCGACGAAACCATCGGGACGTTGTTGGACCGGGCGGCCAAGCTCGGCATGGATTTGAGGCCGCATGTGAAGAGTGGCCTCATTGTCATTGAGTCCGTGGATCCGGCGGACATTTCCCCCGGCGATCTCGCCCACCGCATCCGGCAGGGTGTCGCCAACGACTCCGCTCGCATGATCGTTATTGACAGTATCAATGGTTATCTCAATGCCATGCCTGCAGAGCGCTATCTGGCGCTGCAGTTGCATGAATTACTTTCGTATCTGAATCAGCAGGGCGTCATTACCATCATGGTCCTTGCCCAGCAGGGGCTCATTGGCTCCATGCAGTCCGCCGTGGATCTCACTTATCTCGCCGATACGGTGGTACTTCTTCGCTTTTATGAGTCACGGGGAGAAGTAAAACAGGCCATTTCGGTCATTAAAAAACGCAGCGGCAACCACGAACGCACCATTCGCGAAATCCGGGTGGGGCAAGATGGCATCAGTCTGGGCGAACCTCTGCGCGAACTCCAGGGGGTGCTCACTGGTGTGCCCTCATTTCTTGATGACAGGTGAAATCCGCCACCCTGCCCTCATGCAACCACCCAACGAACTTAGTGCGGAGACGCCTCCTCCGCCTGTCCGTCCCTATGCGGGAGGGACTGGACGCGAAGGTTTGGGAATCCTGATCCTGGCACCGACGAGTAACGATGCCCGGCTTACTGCATCCTTCCTCGAAAAGGCTGGTTTGGAACCTTGTATCTGCCTGGACTTTAACGACGTCCGCCGGAAGGTGGAAGCAGGCTGCGGCGCGCTGCTACTGGCAGAAGAAGTGCTGGCCAACGGCTCCGTGACCATGCTGGCCGACCTCCTGGACAAGCAGCCTTCCTGGTCGGATCTACCCATCGT
>DMMK01000395.1 GCA_003453085.1 Verrucomicrobiales bacterium | reverse complement strand
TCCTCATTCCTTCCCTGCTCATCCTCGTGGTGCTGGCCTCCGTGTGGCTGGACCGCTTCAGCGTGCCCGTCATCCTGGTCGCGCTGGGGGCAGGCATTTTGTTTGGCAGTGATGTGCTGAATTTTTGGCACTTTGAGGATGTCTCCCTGACCAATCAGGTGGCCAATGTGGCGCTGGTCTTCATCCTCTTCCAGGGCGGCTTCGCCACCAAGCACGGTGACCTCAAAGCCGTGGCCCTCATGGCGGGCGGGCTGGCCACCTGGGGCGTCATTCTCACGGCTGTCGCCTCCTTCCTTTGCCTGTGGGGCGTGCTGGGCTGGTCGTATGAAAAGGCGCTGCTGCTGTCGGTGATCATCTCCTCCACAGATGCAGCGGCCATCTTCTCCATTTTACGCCGTCAGTCTCTCCCGCCGCGCCTTTCCGGCACCTTGGAGATCGAAAGCGCGGCCAATGACCCCATGGCCATTCTCCTGACCTTGGCCGCGATTGAAAGCCTGACTTCTGGCGAGAGCCGGGGCCTGGCCACCATCGGCATGTTCATCTGGAAATTCACGGCAGGCCCCGTCCTGGGCTGGGTGCTGGCCCGTGTGGCCCTCAGCATCTTCAACCGGCTGAATCCGCAGGATCGCGGCTACTATTATGTGCTGCTTCTGGGGGTGGTGCTGCTGACCTATGGCGTCACCGAAATGTGCCATGCCAGCGGAATGCTGGGGGTCTTCACCGCTGGTTTTGTGATGGGCAACAGCCACTTCATTTACAAACAGGGCGTGCGCAATTTCTCCGCCGCCTTGGCGACGATTGCCAACATCGGCGTCTTTGTCCTCATGGGCCTGCTGGTCTTCCCCAGCCGCTGGGCCAGCCTGTGGGTGGATGGGATCATCCTCTTTGCCGTGCTCACCTTCATCGCCCGCCCGGTGGCCGTCTGGCTGGGAACTCTGGGCATGGGGCTGGATGCCAAAAGCAAGCTCTTCACCAGTTGGGCGGGGCTTCGCGGGGCCGTGCCGATCGTCCTCGCCACCTATCCGCTCGCCGCCGGGATGGAGGTGGGGGAGGATGTCTTTAACCTGGTGTTCTTCGCCGTCATCCTGTCCATCTCCATCCAGGGCTCCACCCTCAGCTCAGTCGCCCGTTGGCTCAGGCTTTCCACGCCTTCCCGCCCCATGCAGCGGTATGGGCTGGAACTCGTCACCATGGCGAAAAGCGAGCTGGATCTGGTGGTGGTGGATCTGCCGGATCCCAAGGGCAGGCCCGGCCCTAAAATCCGTGATCTTCACCTTCCTCCCGGCGCGGTCATCACCCTCATCACCCGCGACAACGAGGTCCTCACCCCCAAAGGCAACTCCCGCCTCCAAGGCTGGGATCAGGTCACGGTCCTGGCCCGCATCGTGGATGAGGACCAAGTCCGTGAAGCCTTGCTCAAACCTTTTGAACAGCCGGACGCCGAAGCACCTGCGAATCATGAAGTCGGTCCTGATGACACAAACCCCGGGCATTCCCCGGAGTCATCCACCCGATCTTGAGTTCCAGCAGGCCTTCCTTGTCATAACTTCGCATCCGGTTCGCCCAACAGGCGATTGTGCATTGCCCTAGGCATCGGTCAGGCGCATGTAGGCATGTCCCCTCCGGCTTTGGCCACTTGGGCACAAACTTTGTTAGACGATGGGCGCACGAGCGAATTGAAATCAGGGCATGACCACGATGAAATCTGATTCCACCCTTGAATCACCTGACTGGCACAAGCTGGAAACTTCGGAAGTTACTCGCCTGCTGAGGTCGGACTGCCAGCACGGCCTCACGGAGGAGGAGGTGGAACGGCGGCAACGCAAGTATGGGCCCAACAGCATCTCCGCCCGCGCCGGCACACCGGGGTGGCGGCGTTTCCTCCAGCAGTTCCACCAGCCGCTGGTGTACCTGCTGGTGGCGGCCTCCGTGATCACGGCGCTGCTACAGGAGTGGGTGGATTCTGGCGTCATCTTTGGCGTGGTTTTGGCCAATGCCATCATCGGTTACATCCAGGAAGCCAAGGCCGAAAAGGCCATTGATGCGCTGAACAGCCTGGTCATCACCGAGGCCACCGTACGCCGCGAAGGGCGCAAGCAGCGCGTGCCCTCCTCCCAGTTGGTGCCGGGGGATGTGGTGCTGCTGCAAAGCGGGGACCGCACCCCGGCGGATCTGCGGCTGTTTGAGGTCCACAGCCTGCAGGTGGATGAGTCTGCCCTGACGGGGGAATCCCTGCCGGTGCAAAAGCATGCGGACGTGCTGGGCCACGATGTCGTCCTAGCCGACCGGAAGAACCAGGCCTTCGCCGGCACCGCCGTGACCTATGGCACGGCGCAGGGGCTGGTCTCGGCGATTGGGGACAAAACGGAGACCGGCCGCATCGCCTGGCTGATTGCGGACACGGTGGAGCTTTCCACGCCGCTGACGCGCAAAATTTCCGCCTTCAGTCAGTTGCTGCTCTGGGTCATCCTGGGCCTCTCCGTGGTGACCTTTGCCGTGGGGGTGGGGGGGGGGGGGGCGGCGGGGGGGGGGGGGG
>DMMK01000394.1 GCA_003453085.1 Verrucomicrobiales bacterium | reverse complement strand
TGATCGGAGGCCCTGCCTCCTCAGCCGAGGGGGGGAGGGAACTGTTGCTTGAGCTTACCCGCATTCTGGGACATAGGCGCTGCCCCTCATGCCCGAAAGAATCCCCGTCATTCTGAATCCGGCCGCCCGCAGCACTCAAGCTGCTGCGCGTGAAAAGGCCATCCGTGCCCTCACTCCAGCGCCAGAACTCATCCTCACGGAGGGTCCCGGCCAGGCCACGGATCTGGCGGAAAAACTGGCCCGTGAGGGGCATCCCCTCATCGTCGCTGCGGGGGGAGACGGTACCATGAATGAGGTGCTGCAGGGGCTGTGCCGGGTGAATGCGGCGCGGCCATCGGGGGAAAAGCACACCGCCCTTGGCGTGTTGCCCGTGGGGACGATGAACGTGTTTTCGCTGGAACTGGGCCTGCCCAGTGCGGATCTGCCTGCCTGCTGGGCGCAGATTTCCCAGGGCCGTTTCCGGGAACTGGATCTCTGGATGGCGAATGACCAGTATTTTGTGCAGCTGGCCGGCGTGGGATTCGATGCCGAAATCATCCAGGAGACGACTTGGGAGAGCAAAAAACGCTTTGGCCCGCTGAGCTATGTCATGTCTGCCATGCAGGTGCTGACACGCCAGCCCCCTGTGCTTTCCGTCCATATTGAGGGGCGACCCTCCATGCACGGCTCCGTGGTCCTCGTCGGGGCAGGGAAGCATTATGGCGGCCCTGTGCCAGTCTTCCGTCGTGCTTCCAATCAGGATGGCCTGCTGGATGTCCTGGTCTTTCGCGGCCTGGGCGGCTGGGAATTTGCCCAGATGCTGCGCGCCATTTTGGTAGATGGGTATGAGCCTGCTGAAGACATCGACTACCTCCAGCTCCGCGAATTCACGGTGACCTCAACACCCGGCGCACCACTGGAGGTGGATGGGGAACTGGCCAGCGAGGGCACGCCCGTGCACTTCAGGGCCGCGCCTTTCAAGCTGCAGGTGGCGGTGTGAAATTTATGAATCTCGTTTTGCTCACTCTTTTTGTGCTTTCAGCAGCCATCGCGAATGCTGAAATGAGCGTGAAAAAGTTAATGATCAATGACCGGGAGTTCTGGTGCTTAGTGAGTGACGGGCAAACGAAAAAGCTGTTTCCTGGCAGTGAGCATTATCGAGGAGATCGTTGCACGGTGCTTGGCAGCCCGGATGGATCTCGTTTGTGCATCCTTCATTTTAAACACAGGAGAGAGTCATCTCTTTACCTGTTGGATAAATCCTTGGGATATAATGCCATTGAGGTGAAATCGGATTTCCTTGACCTAACGGAAACTGAGTTTGCACTCGCCTCAATAAATTTCACACCTGAGCCCAAATCCCCCGATGTTGGTGGATTGAATTTTGGCGTGTTGAGTATTTTATTATCGGATAATGACCCACCGGACGAATCTCATTTTAACATGGAATTTCAAATCGTCCTGAGTCCGGGGTCTGCTCATTTACGACTCTTGAAGTGTAAGGGTTACGCAAACTATCAGGAGTGGTTGAATGCGCATCCAAGCAGCAACGGATGGCAACTTGTGGCAGAGACTGAGGACGAGTCAAAATAGCACATTGACCTTTCCTACGTCGCCGCGTGTTTCTGCGGACTGAGGGGTGGCGGTGGCAGGAAGCCGTACTTTTCCAAGCTATCCTCAATGATGCGCTCGCAGGCGCTGAGCTGGCGTTCGCGTTCGCGGCGGCCTTCATCGGCGATGGCTTGCAGGGCATCGATGTCGTAAAGGTACACGCCTTCGATCTCGTTGACGGCGGGGTCCACATCGCGCGGCACGGCGATGTCAATGATCAGCAGCGGATCCCAGCGGCGTTTGCGCATGACCTGCTGGATGAGCTCGGGCTTGATGACAAAATGCGGCGCGCTGGTGCTGGAGATGATGACGTCCACCTCATGCAGGGCGTGTTCCCATTCGTCGAATTTCATGGCCGTGCCCTTCATCTCGGTGGCCAGTTCCACGGCGCGGTCGTAGCTGCGGTTGGAGACGATGATGCTGCGCGCACCGCGTGAGAGCAGGCTCTGCGCGCAGGTCCGGCTCATCTCGCCCGCGCCGACGAGCATCACGCGGCACTGCTTCAGGTCATGCACCTTTTCCGCCAGATCCACGGCCACGGAGCCCACGCTGGTGGAGCCGCGTTGGATGGTGGTGTCGTTGCGCACCTTTTTGCCGACGGTGAAGGCTTGCTGAAAAAGTTTGTTGAGAGAGCGGCCGGTGCTGCCGGTTTCCAGGGCCACTTTGTAGGCCTGTTTCACCTGGCCGAAGATCTCCGTCTCGCCCAGCACCATGCTGTCCAGCCCGCTGACCACGCGGAAGAGGTGGCGGGCAGCGTCATCGGACCGGAGGCGATAGGTCACCAGCGCCTCGGCCTGTTCCTGGGGCAGTTCAAACCGACGCACCAGGTAGTCCACCAGGGCCTCATGGGCCACGCGGGCATCGTCCAGGGTGTGGGTGGCGTACAGCTCCACCCGGTTGCAGGTGCTCAGCACCACGCTTTCTTCAAAGCCGGGCAGTTGTCGGATCTCCTGCACCGCATCGGGCACCTTTGATTCCGGGAAAGCCACGCGCTCCCGCACCTCCACCGGAGTGGTGCGGTAGTTCAGGCCCAGGCAGACCAGATGCTCGCGGGTGGCGGGTGGAGGGGTCATGGTCAGGTGACGAGCCAGAGGGAGATGAAGGGGATGACAAACCCCACTGCGGCTAGCCAGGCCGTCTGCCGGGGGGAAAGCGCGTGCCGCCAGGCGATGACGCCCATGACGGCGTACAGGCCCCAGACACCCCAGGCGAAGATGAGCTTCGGATTCGTGATGGGCGTGTCCAGTTTGAAGGTGATGGCCAAGCTGGCACTCAGCAGGACCAGCCCCAGCAGCACCTGGCGCTGGATGGCCTTCGCCAACCCCTGGATGGGCGGCAATTGATAAAACAGGCCGCCGATGAGGTGGCGTTTGAGGAAACGCTCTTGCAGCAGGTACATCACGCCTGTGACGCAGGCCAGGGCAAAGGCGGCGTAGGCCACCAGAGCTAGGGCCGCGTGCAGCTCCACCCAGGCATCGATCTTGGGCTTCGCTGCATAGTCTGGAAAGGCACCCGGCAGGGCAAAGGCCAGCCCGTGCATGGCGGCGACGAGGGGCGCGGTGAACATGCCCAGAAGGGAGACCCGGTAAGTGGTGCCCACCAGGAAGTACAGGAGGACGACGCTCCAAGCGATGAAGACCAGGATGTCCGAAACGCTTTTCATCGGGCACTGCCCCACCACCTGCCCGCGCAGGTAGATGGCCCCGGTTTGAAAGACAAAACCCAGGGCCATGGTCAGCTTTTGGGCCATTCCCCGGCGCCAGTCCCCGGTCTGCAGCGCACGCAACGCCGGCACCACCGCCGCCAAAAAGGCGAAGGTGGAAAGAAGGAGCGCGATCCGGTCTGGAGTCATGGTTGGGGGACCCAGCTTCGCGGCAGCGGTGCACGCCTGCAACTGGGAAGCTAAATACGCTCAAAACAGCCCCGAATCAGCGAACTATTTTACTTTCAGCCGCACGCAGCCTCAATGCCATCGTCTCGTACAGTCACTTGACCGGCCTCTGGAAACCCTTGATGAATGCGAGATTGAAAGGGGGCCTCATGGCATCCCTTGAACTCATTTCTGGAGTTTCTTATGAAAAAGCTGTTTTCTTCCTTGGTTTCCACGCTGGTTCTGGCGCTCGTTTTGCCTGCCTGGGCGGTGATCCCGGATCCGCTGCCAGCGGCCCCGGAGCCGGTGGAGGATATCCTGCGTTTGCAGATTTTCCTTGATACGCAGCTTTTCGGTCCGGGGAAGGTGGATGGTCGCCCAGGGGATATCACCACCCAGGCGCTGAAACAATACCAGCGTGCCCAGGGCTTACCGGAGACGGAGGTGGCGACCCACACGCTGGATCTCAGCAGCGTGCCGGAGGTGTACACTACCTACACGATCCGGTCGGAGGACCTGAAATACGTGGGTGACTTGCCCAGCCAGCCCTCGGCCCAGAGCAAGAAGAAGTACCTGCCCTATGACTCCATCCTGGAATTTCTGACCGAGCGCTTTCATTGCTCACCCGAATTGATCAAGTACATCAATCGGCCGATGAAGATGGCCGCCCTGAAGCCGGGGGATGTGGTGAAGGTGCCCAGCGTGCAGCCTTTCCTCATCGAGGAGCTCACTCAGGTGGCCAGCCTGTCGGAGGTGCCGGAATTCCTGCCGCGCGTGCTCAAGATCGATACTCGGGAAAAGCGCCTCAGCCTTTACGAAGGGGAAAAATTGCTGGCCACCCTGCCCATCACCCCCGGTAGCGGTCATCTGGCCACACCTCCGGGCACCTGGCGCATCCTCGGCATCGCCCAGATGCCCACCTTCCGCTGGGACAAGAGCGTGCTGGAGTATGGGGTGCGCAGCAGCAGCTACTACCAGCTTCCCCTGGGACCAAACAATCCAGTGGGCGTCATGTGGATCGGTCTGAATAAGCCGGGCATCGGCATTCACGGCACCAATCAGCCGCAGACGATCGGCCGCAGTGCCAGCCACGGCTGCATGCGCACGGCGAATTGGGACGTGGTGCGCCTGGTAAAAATGATCACCAAAGGCATGACGGTCGTCATTGAAGGGCCGCCACCCGTGCCGCGCCCTGTGGTGTATGCCAAAGCTGAGAAGGTGGAAGAAGCCCCGGCTGAGCCCCCGCCCCCTCCAGAACCCAAGCGTGGGTTGCGGCTGTTTTTCTGGAAGAAATAAGTCCGTTGGCTTTGATGAAGAAGGGCAGAGCCTGAGATGGGCCTGTTGCGGCTGATCTGGAGAGAGGTCACGCTTTTGTTCGCCCCTTAAACATGGGCAGCGTCCTC
>DMMK01000637.1 GCA_003453085.1 Verrucomicrobiales bacterium | reverse complement strand
GGTTTGGCCGCGCCTCCGGTGAATGAAACGGCTGCCGCCGAGGCCATTCTGTCCCCCTTGCTGCGGAATGTGTATCGCGCCTTCGATTACCGTTCTGAATCCGACATTTACGATACCCTCGCCCGCAGCGTGGATGGCGAGTTGCTGCGTCAGCTCTATCTGGAGACCCTTCAGGCCCTGACGCTGGAGGGCAGGGAAGGCACCCGTGTCACCATCACCGAATTCAGCGCCGAGGTCATGGCCGTGAAGGAAAATCCCGCCGGGGCAGGTTTCGTCACCGATTGCCAATGGACGGCCCTCGGGACCGTCGGACACTGGGGCCACGCCCATACGCGGGTGAACCGCTACACCGCCCAGGTGACCGTCGCCCCGGTGAAATCGGAGTGGAAGATCGTCAAACTGGAGGTGCGGGAGGCACGGCGGATCTGAGTTTTACCTTCAAAGTCGGTTTCCGGGGCCACTCCCCTTTTGACAAAACGCCCCTGCGCGGCACTCTGCCATCCCGCCAGCCCGGTGGGGCGTAGTCTCTGAAACCCACGCGCCTTTTGAAAAACGTCCTCTTCGTCTGCACTGGAAACACCTGCCGCAGCCCTCTGGCTGAGGTGCTGTTCCGTGACCTGACGAAGGAACTGGCCGATTACCACGTCAGCAGTGCTGGTGTCGGTGCTTATTCAGGTCATCCCGCGAGCCGCAGCAGCGTCGCTCTGGCCAAGGAAAAGGGCCTGGACCTTTCCAAGCACAAAAGCCGGGCCGTCACCGTGGATCTGGTGGAAAAGGCCACCCACATCTTTGCCATGAGCCGCAGCCATCTGGCGGCCATCCTCATGAACCACCCCGAGGCGGAGGATAAAGTGTACCTCGTCTCCGAATTCACGGCCGAAGACAGCCTGCGTGGCCGTGACCTGAGCGACCCTTTTGGAGGTGATCTTTCCGAGTATCGCGAGACCCTGGAGCATCTGGAAAAGATGCTGCCCAGCGTCCTCGCCTACATCGAGCAAACCTGGAAAGCGGAGGCCGGCCGAGGTCGCACGCAGGGGGATTAGACTTGGGAAAGGGCATCTTTAGAGAGGCCTTTTCCCGTGATTCATCCTCCTGCCGCACCCTGTCCATCATTCGATTTCTTCATTTTTGTATTCGATCTTTTCATTTTCAAAACCCCCTCTTTTTCGCCAATCATCTCCATGAGCACATCCACCGCCTCAGACCTACCCCAGAAACTCGCCATTGGTTCCGACCACGGCGGTCTGGGCCTGAAGGACGCCGTCGTCGCCCATCTCCAAAGCAATGGTTACGCCGTCCAGGATTTCGGCACCCATTCGGCCGATTCCGTGGACTACCCGGATTACGCTGAACTGGTCACCCAGAGCGTCCTTTCGGGTGATGCCGATGCAGGCATCCTCGTCTGCACCACCGGCATCGGCATGAGCATCGCCGCCAATCGCCATCCCGGCATCCAGGCCAGCCTCGTCAGCGATGCCGAGACCGCCGCCATCACCCGCGAGCACAATGACTCCAATGTCTTGTGCCTTGCTGCCAAAACCACTTCCGAAGCCACCACCAAAGACATCCTCAACGCCTGGTTGAAGACGCCCTTTGCCGGAGGCCGCCACGGACGCCGAGTCGCCAAAATGAACACCCAGCCCCAACTCCACCCCCTCACCATCCTTGAAACCGCTGATCCAGCCGTCGCCGAAATCGTGCGCGGTGAGCAGCATCGCCAGCAGAACAACATCGAGCTCATCGCCAGCGAGAACTTCACCAGCAAAGCGGTGATGGCTGCGCAGGGTTCCTGCCTCACCAACAAGTATGCCGAGGGTTACCCCGGCAAGCGCTGGTACGGCGGCTGTGAAGAGGTGGACAAGGTGGAGCAGCTCGCCATTGACCGCGTCTGCAAACTCTTCGGTGCCAAGTATGCCAACGTGCAGCCGCATTCCGGCTCCCAGGCAAATGCAGCCGTTTATTTCAGCGTGCTGCAGCCCGGTGACAAGGTGCTGGGTATGAACCTCGCCCACGGCGGTCACTTGACCCACGGAAATCCGGCCAACTTCTCCGGCCGCTTCTACAACTTCTGCCAGTATGGCGTCCGTCAGGACAATGAGCTCATTGATTATGATGAACTCGCCGAAGTCGCCAAACGCGAGCAGCCGAAGATGATCACTGCCGGGGCCTCTGCCTACCCGCGCATCATTGACTTCAAGAAGATGAGCGAGATCGCCAAGAGCGTCGGTGCCTATCTCTTCGTGGACATGGCGCACATCGCCGGTCTTGTCGCTGGTGGCCAGCACCCGAACCCGATGGAATACGCGGACTTCGTCACCAGTACCACGCACAAGTCCCTGCGCGGACCTCGCGGGGGTATCGTGCTGACGAACAACGAAGACCTCATCAAAAAGATCAATAGCCAGGTCTTCCCAGGTGTTCAGGGCGGCCCTCTCATGCACGTCATCGCGGCCAAGGCCGTGTGCTTCGGCGAGTGCCTGAAGCCTGAGTTTGCCGAATACACCCAGCAGATCGTCAAGAACGCCCGCGCCCTCGCTGCTCGTCTGGCGGAACTCGGCTACCGCATCGTCAGCGGCGGCACGGATAACCACCTCATGTTGGTGGATCTGCGCCCTCGCGGTCTGAATGGCAAAGTGGCCAGCGAAACCCTGGACCACGCTGGCATCACCGTAAACAAGAACGGCATCCCGTTTGACACCGAGAAGATCACCCTCGGCGGCGGCATCCGCATCGGCACCCCGGCTGTCACTACTCGTGGCATGAAGGAAGCCGAGATGGTGCAGATCGCCAACTGGATCGACCGCGCATTGGGCAACAAGGACAACGCCGAAGTCCTCGCCTCCATCCGCGCCGAGATCGCCACCGTGAACGAGCGCTTTCCGCTGCCGTAACCTTCGTCAGTCGAAACCTCTCCTTGCAGCCGGAACGGAAACGTTCCGGCTGTTTTTTTTAATGGGGTGGGTGCCCATATCACAAAAGCATCACCACCGGTTTCATTCGGGCGGAGGAGGGGGCTGTGAAAGGGCGTTGGTATGTCTGACACCCTCCCTGAATGAATATGCGCCTTCTACCTCTCTGTGCCGTTTTGGCCGCCTCCTCGCTGTTCGCCGCCGAACCCGTCACTCAAACCATCAATGTGCTGGACCTCATGAAGGCCGGCGAGGTGGAGTACCACATCAATCCGAAGCAGGACTTTCATGATCCGGCCAGCGAAGTCTTTCAGCTCAAGGACGGCCTGCTGAACATCAGCGGCAAAGGCTACGGCTACATGGTCACCAAGAAAGGGTACAAGGACTATCATCTCGTGGTGGATTTCAAATGGGGTCCGAAGACCTGGGGCAAGCGTGCGGATCGTGCTCGTGACAACGGCATTCTGGTCCACAGCTACGGTCCGCACGGCGCGTATGCAGATACCTGGATGGCGAGCATTGAGGCGCAGATCATCGAAGGTGGCATTGGCGACATCTTGGTTCTTTCTCCCAAACTGGCCGATGGCACCGAACTGATCACCAGCCTGAAGGCCGAGTTTGAACTGGACCGCGACAAGGAGAAGCGCTGGAAGAAAGGCGCTCCTCTCCAGGAAGTGACCAAAGGCCGCATCAACTGGGAGAAGCGCGACGAAGACTGGGCCGACAAGATTGATTTCCGGGGCAAGAACGATACGGACTCGCCCGTGGGTGAGTGGAACCGCATGGAAGTCATCGCCAAGGGAGACACGCTGGAATACTTCGTCAACGGTCAACTCGTCAACGCCGCCTTCGCGTGCAAGCCCGCAGAGGGCCGCATCTGCATCCAGACGGAAGGCGCAGAGATGATTGTTCGTCGTTATGAACTTCATCCGTTAGGCCAGTTCAAGGAAAAGTGGACGACTGGCAAGTAGAGGCATTTTTGCGGTCTCATGAATGGCAGCCGGGATGGGAACATGCCTACTGCTTTCTTTTGAGAGACAGCCCTTGAATCACAAAAACATCACCTCCGGTGCCATTCAGGCTGAGCACCGGAAGGTTAGTTCCGTATCTATCGTAGTACTCCCCATCATGATGCGCTCCACTTTACTTTGTGTCCTTGCATTCGGTTCTGCCCTGTTTGGGGCACAGCCCGTCACTCAAAAGTTGGATGTGTTGGATCTCATGAAATCCGGGGCTGTGGAATACCACATCAATCCCAAGGCCGATTTTCATGATCCGGCCGATCAGGTCTTTCAGCTCAAAGATGGCCTGCTGAACATCAGCGGCAAAGGTTACGGTTACATGGTGACGAAGGAATGCTACAAGGACTACCATTTGGTGGTGGAGTTCAAGTGGGGGGCAAAAACTTGGGGCAAGCGTGTGGATCGCGCCCGTGACAACGGGATCCTTGTTCACTCTTATGGACCGCACGGCACCGTGGGTGATACTTGGATGGCCAGCATTGAGGCTCAGATCATTGAAGGCGGCATCGGTGACATCCTGGTGCTTTCGCCCAAGCTGGCGGATGGGACGACGCTGACCACCAGCGTGACTGCGGAGATCGAACTGGATCGCGATAAGGAAAAGCGCTGGAAGAAAGGGGCCCCGCGCCAGACGGTCACGACCACCAGCCGCATCAACTGGGAGAAGCGCGACGAAGACTGGGCGGACAAGATCAACTTCCGTGGCAAGGACGATCCCGATTCCCCCGTGGGCGAATGGAACCGCATGGAAGTCATCGCCAAAGGCGACACCCTGCAATATTTCGTCAACGGCCTGCTAGTGAACGAGGCGTTTGACTGCAAACCCGCCGAAGGCCGCATCTGCATCCAGACCGAAGCGGCGGAGATGATCGTGCGACGTTATGAACTTCATCCGTTAGGCCAGTTCAAGGAAAAGTGGAACCCTATCCAGGCCAGTGGCGGCAGCGATGTCAGTGTTCGCGATGGCCAGACTGTAGCCCTGTCTCCTGAGGAGTCGTTGAAATCCATCCAACTGGATGGGGACTATGAGGCACAGCTTGTGGCCGCGGAACCGCTGGTGCTTGACCCCGTGGAAGTCACCTGGGATGCTCAAGGCCGCATGTATGTGGCGGACATGCGCGACTATCCCCTGGGGCCGGAGCCGGGCAAGCCTGCCCTATCGCGCATCCAGCTTCTTACCGATGAAAATGGCGATGGCCGCATGGACAAAACGACGCCGTTTCTCGACAACCTCGTCATGCCCCGCGCCGTGCTGGCCGTGAATGGCGGAGCCTTGATCGCCGTGCCGCCGAATCTGTATTTCTGCAAAGACACCGATGGCGATGGCA
>DMMK01000081.1 GCA_003453085.1 Verrucomicrobiales bacterium | reverse complement strand
GAAATGACTCGATCAAGATCTGCGAAGACACCGATGGCGATGGCCGGGCCGACAAGTTCACGGTCTTTGCTGACAAGCTAAACATCCCCACCGCTTTGGTGTTTGCCAATGGCGGGGTAATCGTCAGCCAGCCGCCGCGTTTCATGTTCCTCAAAGACACCGATGGAGATGACAAGGCAGACATCCGCCAGGACATCATCACGGGTTACGGCATCCGGGATACGCATGCCCAGGCCAGCAATCTCCACTACGGTCTGGACAACTGGATCTACGGCTGCGTGGGTTACAGCGGCTTTGAGGGCCAAGTCGGTGGCAAAGACCTGAAGTTCATGATGGGCACTTATCGCTTCAGGCCGGATGGCAGCGCCCTGGAGTTCTTGCATCAGTTCACCAACAATGCCTGGGGGCACAGTGCCAATGCAGCGGGGGATCAATTCGGCGGTACCGCTAACGGCGCTCCGATTTTTTATGGCGGCTTGCCTCAGTCCATCATGCCCAGCGGCCTGCGGGCGATGACAGCCAAGAAGATCAATGAAGTGGACACGGTGCATACGATCACGCCGAACTATCGTCAGGTGGATGTCTTCAATGGTTATACCGCCGCTGCTGGCAGCGCCTTCATTGAAAGCAAGTCCCTACCGAAACGCCTGCAAGGAATGGCCATGGTTTGCGAACCGACCATGAAAGTGATTACGCTGATGGACGTGCAGCCGCAGGGGGCGGGCTACACGGCCAAGGACAGCTACAATCTGGTGGCGAGCACGGACGAGTGGATGTCCCCCGTCTTTGCGGAAGTTGGACCCGATGGCGCGGTGTGGTTTGCCGATTTCCAAAACTTCATCATCCAGCACAATCCCACACCGAGTGTGGAGCGCGGTGGTTTCAAAGGTGAAACGGGGGTGGGGGGTGCCCATAAAAACGATCTGCGCGATCATGAACGTGGGCGCATCTACCGCGTGGTGGCCAAGGGGGCTTCCTCCAAGATCGCCCCACCTTCGTTGGATGGTGACACGCAATGGTCACGTCTAACGGCCCAACGCTTGGACGTGGAAAAAGGCAGGCTTCCCGAAAACAGCGCCAGGCTCATGAAAGAGGGCGGCCCAGGGGCTGCGCATGCCCTCTGGACGCTGCAAGGTCTGGGCAAGCTGGATGAGGCCACTCACAAGGCGGCGCTGCTCTCTAAGGACCCCATCCTGCGCCGCAATGCCATCCGCGCGCTGGGAACGGACGCGAAGGCGGCTGCGCTGCTGTTTGGCTCCGGTACCATCTCGGATGCAGATCTGCATACACGCTTGGCGGCCTTTGTGAAACTGGCGGAGCTGCCAACCACGGAGGAGATCAAGACCCTTGTCTCACGCCTCAGCAGCGATCCCATCGTGCAGGGCGACGAATGGCTGGTGGAGGCCGCCCGCGTGCTGTCGAAGAAGCACGGAGCCAGCGCCTTCAAGGAAGGCCCCAACCTGCTGACCAATGCGGGACTGGAAGACATCGGCACCGATGGGCTGCCCGTGGGCTGGAAGCGCCGCGACTATGGCAGCAAGCTGGGCACTGCCCAGGCCGAGTGGAAGTCGGTTGGCGGTGAAGGTAAAAATCACGCGGGTGAAAAAGCCGTCCGCTGCATTACCCGCGACGATGGCGACACCAGTCTCTATCAGGAGGTGCCGCTGAAGCGTAACACCACCTATCGTCTCAGTGGCTGGGTGAAGACGCACGCACTGAAAGGCAAGGTCAGCTTCAATGACCACATCGGTCGTCACGAAACGGCGAAGAACACCGCGCGTGTAAGCGACTGGAACGAAGTGGATGTCGTCTTTACCAACAAGGACAAGGACAAAGCCAGCATCAACATCCTCCATGTGGGCAAAGGCGACGGCTACTTTGATGAAGTGAAGCTCTGCGAACTGACTCCTCTGAATGATGAAAAGCAAACCTTGTTAGGCGATGCCAAGCGCGGCGAGGACATTTTCTGGAAACATCCTGTGGCCGCTTGCATGACCTGCCACATGCTGGGCGGGAAGGGGAGCCCTGTGGGGCCTGCCCTGGACGGCATCGCCAGCCGCAAGGACGAGGCCTACATCCTGGAATCGCTGGTGAACCCCAATGCCCGGCTGGCCGAAGGCTACACCGCTACGCCGATCAGCCCGATGCCGCCGATGAATCTCATCCTGAAACCTCAGGAGTTCGAAGACGTGAAAGCCTTCATTCTCAGCCTACGGGCCGAATAAGGCTCTGCGTTCAAGAAAGGGCCAGCCCTCATAGGGCTGGCCATTTTTATGATCGCTGAGCGAGTCAGAAGAAGGCGTTTTTATCCATGGAGAAATGAGCCGCCTAACGAGTGATACGATTTAGCGTGATGGATGGGTGAAATTGCGGACGTTCGGGCGTCGCGCTGCGACGCGATGTGTGAATGCTGTGCGCGGGCCAAAACCGCGCCTTGAAAGGCGCGGCTAAGACACGGACGCCGCTCTGCGGCTGGGGAAAGAGGCATCGGGATGCGTATCAGGCCCAGGAGGCCTGAAGCTTGGTTTCACCAATCCGTGTGGCTAAATCGTATGATGACTTGATGGCAAGGTCTATGTCGTTGGTGTGATGCTTGCATCTGTGGATAAGCCTAACCAACGATATATCATGGGGCGACCAAGCAGTTCCATGAAAAGGAGATCGGCAAGAAAGGTGTGTGGCTCAAGTGTTCACACCATCCATTGGAGCGTTGTATCGTGAGTTGGGATATGCTCTCAAGCCCCCTTTTGAGACATCGTTTGATTCGTCAAAGCCTCTGAATTTGATTCGGGAAACGGCCATCAAAAAGCCGCACCCAGATTGGAGTGCGGCCTGATGAAAAGTGAAGAGTCTAATAGGAAGCGTGTAAAGCTTTCTCCGGCCGCTTAGGGCTTGGCCGCAGCGACGTCGGCAGGCTCCTGCTGGGAGAGGGCCATTTCAGAACCGGGATCGCGGGTGATGGGCCAGTAGGCTTCCATGTTCAGGCGCTCCGGTGGAGTCAGTGCCAGCACTTCATTGCCTGTCTTGGCCGTCGTCTGGTAGGCCAGAGGAACGACGGTGATGCAGAGGCGGTCCTCATCCATGCGCTGAACGTGCAGGGCCGAGGCGTAGCTGCGCTTTTGCAGGGTGATGACGTCACCGGATGCGAAAGGCGCTGCCTCTTTCTGCAGGCCAGGCATCACGAGTTCCAGATCCACATCTTCCAGATCGCTGGAGCGGGCGCGGACAATCCAGCCCTGGGTGAACACATCCGAATCGGAAAGCGGGCGGGCACTGAGGACACGGAAGCTGCCCATGAGATACATCGGCTGCTCGTGCTGGTAGTTTTTCAGGTAGGACCGCTTGAACACGTCATTGCGGACGCTGAGCTGCTCGTGGTTGTAGGGGGTGAACTCGCTAAGGAGGTCACGGGCACCAAAGGACTTGCCTGGAGGGGCTGTGTAGATGGTGTAAGGGCGCAGAGGCGTGAGTTTTTTAAACTTCGCCAACACCTTGTAATTGAAAGGTTTTTCCGGGTGGGAAAAAACCATGATGCTGAAAAACCAGCAGAAAGTGGCAGCTCCCATAAGGAGTGTGATGAGAATGGCCCACCAAAAGATACCGCCGCCTTCCTTTTTTTGTGAAAGGCTGCCTCCGCCATAAGAGCGGTATTCGCTTCCGTCGCTCAGAAATCGAACTTGCATATCAAAATTGAGAAAATTGTTAAAAACTGTAAAAATCAGTCTCCTGAAATTTTACTGGTTCAAATCAAAAAGAAAAGTTTTTTTTGTGAATCGCCGAAAATTTGTTCCTCAGGCGGATTCCTTCGGTTCAAACGATGTTCCACAGCCACAACTGCGTGTGGCGTTGGGGTTGATAACACGAAAGCCAGAGTCGTTCAAAGCATCAATGTAATCAATTGTGCTACCATCCAAAAATGCCAAACTGTCATTGTCCACAATGAGCGTGACACCGCCTTCGGTGAAGAGGTGGTCGGTGGGTTCAGGTTGGGCGATGCGCATTGCGTATTGCAAACCTGCACACCCACCTTTTTCCACACCGATGCGAAGCCCGCTGCCGGCAGCGGCCTTTTGGGCTTCGAGCATGTGAGAGAGTTCCGTGATGGCACTCGGGGTGATCTGAATCATAAAAAGAGAGAAAGAAAAAAATCCGCAAACCTAGATTAGCATTCTGGTGCGTTGATGTGACATGGTGGGTTTACGTGCGTTCGTCCTGCACTATTTGCAGAGTTATGTCAAAAATTCGTATTCTTTCCGATTCACTCGCCAGCCAGGTGGCGGCGGGAGAAGTCGTGGAGCGGCCTGCGGCGGTCATTCGCGAGCTGGTGGAAAACAGCCTGGATGCCGGGGCCCGGCACATCACCGTGGAGGTACAGCGTGGCGGCACGGCGCTCATCCGCATCACCGATGATGGCTGCGGGATGGACCGTGAGGATGCGATGCTGTGCATGGAGCGGCACGCGACGAGCAAGATCCGGACCAAGGAAGACCTCGCCGCCATCCGCACCTTTGGCTTTCGTGGCGAGGCCCTGCCCAGCATCGCCAGCGTCTCGCGCTTTCGTTTGGCCACCC
Organism: Verrucomicrobiales bacterium; assembly: GCA_003453085.1. Taxonomy (GTDB): domain Bacteria; phylum Verrucomicrobiota; class Verrucomicrobiia; order Verrucomicrobiales; family Verrucomicrobiaceae; genus Prosthecobacter. The sequence goes on along the minus strand of DMMK01000081.1, from coordinate 2,949 downwards.
GTGAACGCGATGCCCTCAGCGGCACGGAGATCGAGATCATGGGCGGCAAGCTCAGCGCGGTGAAGGACCACGGCGGCAATCACGGCACCGTCATCGAGGTGCGCTCCTTGTTTTTCAATGTGCCTGCGCGGCGGAAATTTCTGCGCACAGAGGCCACCGAATACTCGCACATCGAGCAGCAGTTCCGCCTCCATGCCATTGCCAATCCCCAGACGGCTTTCACGCTCATCCGGGATGGCGCGGTCACCTTCCATCTTCCGGCGACCACGGACATGATCGACCGCATACGCGGCCTGGCGGGGGATGAACTGGTGACGCGTCTCATCAAGCTGCCCGAGGTGGAGCACCTGGGCGTGAGTGTTTCCGGCTACATCGGCGGGCCAGGGCTCAGTCGCTCAAATCGGCAGCAGCAGATCACCTTTTTGAATGGTCGTCCGATTGAGAGTCCGGCCATCAATTACGGTCTCAAGGAAGGCTTTCACAATGCCCTGATGAAGGGCCAGTATCCGGTGACCTTTCTCTTTCTGGAGATGGAGGCCCAGGCCTTTGACATCAATGTGCACCCGGCCAAAAAGGAAGTGCGTTTTCACGATGGTTTCGCCGTGCGTGAAGCCGTCGCTCGCGCTGTGAAGCGGGCCTTGGAGACGGGCAGCAAGCTGCCTACTGGCCACGTGCCATCCGTGCCGCGCCTGCCCGTGGCAGAGGCTGCGAGTGTGCAGTCAGAGATGGTCATTCCGGCGGCTTCCGGGGCACGTGCGGCAGTGTCACCACGGGCCGCTTCGTTCCTGACGCCAGAGCCTGCCATCGCGAGTCCACGTCCATCAGCTGATTCTCCTGCATCGTCCGCCGAGGTCACGCAGCTTGCTTCCGTGGAGTCAGCACCTTCGGTTAAAACATCTCCGGCTGTTGCGCCCCATCCACAGCCTGAGGAGGAAGTGGAAGAAGCCCCGGTCAAAAAGCAGATGCCGCACTTCCGCATCATCGGCGTGCTGCACAAGCTCTACGTGCTGATGGAAAGCATCGAGGGCCTCGTGCTCATGGATCAGCATGCGGCGCATGAGCGGGTGAACTTTGAAAAAATGCGCAAGGCTATGGAGCAGGGTGGGGTACCCTCACAGAGGCTGCTCATGCCGCTGACGCTGCAAACCAGCCCGCGCGATGCCGATGTGCTGACCCGCAATCTGGAGGCCTTGTCCCGGCTGGGCATTGAGGCGGAGCCCTTTGGCCCCAATACCTTCAAGGTCGAGGCCCTGCCCACCTTTTTGAAAACCGACGATCCACTCGCCTGGCTGGATCAGGTCATCGAGGAACTGCAAAGCCTTAGCTCCAAGAGCTCCTCTCTGCGCCTGGGGGAGGACATGATCGCCACCACCGTATGTCGCCATTCGGTGAAGGCGAATGACCGCCTGGCCTTGCCGGAAATCCAGGCCTTGCTGGATGATCTTTTTGCCTGCGAAATGCCTTACTGCTGCCCGCATGGCCGCCCCACGCTCATTCAGATGTCTCTCAATGAGCTAGAGCGCAAATTTGGTCGCCAGGCTCCCTAATTCGGCTGCCCGCGAGGTCGCTTAGACAACGATGGACCAAATGACTTTCAGGTAGCGACTCTCAGGGCAGTTGGACATCACCGGGTGGTCCAGCCCGGGGCCGGTGCGGTCCAGGATTTGCAGCTTGCGTCCATGACGGTGGGCCACCCCCATCACCAGTTCTTCAAATTCTTCTGTGCTGATGAGGCCGGAGCAGGAGCAGGTGACAAACAGGCCGCCACGCTTGACGAGCTGAATCGCCAGACCGTTGAGATCCCGATATTTGAAGATGCCTTCTTCCTGCGTATCGCGGTGATGGATCAGCTTCGGTGGGTCCAGCACCACGGTAGCCCACAGCTCGCCGTTTTTGATCGTTTGGCGCGGCCGCCCAAAGGCATCGCCCTGCGTCCAGTTCAGCTTTGTCTGGTTCAAGTTCGCGTTCTGTTTGGCCTGGGCGATGGCCTTTTCATCCAGGTCCACGCCGGTCACGTCTTCACACTTGCCGATCAGCTTGGCTGCCAGGGCAAAGCCGCCCGTGTAGGTGCAGAGGTCCAGCACACGCCCTTTGGCCAGTTGGCCGAATTTCAGGCGGTTGTCGCGCTGGTCGCAGAAAAAGCCCGTCTTGTGACCATCCTCAAAGTTCACGGCAAAGCGGACGTCGTTTTCACGGATGCGCACCGTCTTCGGCGCGGGATCATCCACCTCCGGCACATCGCTGATGCGCATGCTTTCGATGAGGGAGATGTCCGGATCCGTCTGGATGACGTGGGAGCTGGTGCCTAACTCCTTGTGCAACAAAGGCAGCCAGCGGCGGATGCGCCGCCACACACCCAGCGTCGTGATCAGGATGGAAAGCGTGTCGTCGTAACGGTCCACGATGAGTCCGCTGAGGCCATCCGCGTCCGAGTGGATCACGCGGTACGCATTCGTGGTCGCATCCAGCTTCAGCATTTCCTTGCGCATCCGCACCGCCTGCACCAGCCGGGCATCCAGATCCGCCTCGCCAAAGGGCGTGGTGCCGTGGTGGATCACCCGCAGCGGCACACGTGCCTTCGGGTTCAGAAAGCCGGCGCCAAAAGGTTGCCCCTCTTTGTCATACACATTCACCAGGTCGCCGGCTCCCGCATCGCTGGAGATGGCACCCACCATGTTCGGGAAAATGGCCGGGTGGTAGGAGTAGTACTTCATCTGCGCCCACGGACGTACCCAGGTTTCACTGCCAGGGGGCGGCGGCTTCGGGGCATTCGATGGATAACGGGAAGGGTAGGGACGGGGCATGGGCGATTCTGCTGGGATCGCCACCATTTGCACAGGATTTGCAGGTTTCACTTCTCAATCCGCAGAATCCTCCGCCAAAGTGCGCAATCATTCCCGCAACCGTCCTGAAGACCCCGCCTCTCACGGACGCCCTCCCCCTCGCCCA
>DMMK01000231.1 GCA_003453085.1 Verrucomicrobiales bacterium | reverse complement strand
TTATGTGGAAAGGCCGCTTTGCTCAAGAAACCAGCCAGCTCGTCCAGAGCTATGGCGAATCCGTGTCCTTTGACTAGAGGCTGTTTGCTCATGATATCCGTGGGTCCATCGCCCATTCCAAAGGCCTGCTGAAGGCTGGAATCCTCACCGTGGAGGAACAAGCGGCCATTGAAAAAGGCCTTTTGGAAATCCGCGCTGAGATCGAAGCGGGCAAATTTGAGTTCAAGACCTCCCTCGAAGACGTCCACATGAACATCGAGTCAGAGCTGACTCGCCGCATCGGCCCTGCCGGAGCCAAATTGCACACCGCCCGCAGTCGCAATGACCAGGTGGCCACGGATGTGCGCCTCTATACCCGGGATGCCGTCGCTGAAATTGTGGATCTCGTCGCAGAGCTTCAGCGCTCGCTGGTGGAGGCAGCAGACCGCGCCGGCCCGGCTGTCGTGCCCGGTTACACCCACCTTCAGCGGGGCCAGCCCGTCCTCTTCGCTCACCATCTTCTCGCCTATGTGGAGATGCTGGAGCGCGATGCCCAGCGCCTGCTGGATGCGAACGATCGCCTCAATGTCATGCCTCTCGGGTCAGGTGCCCTCGCGGGTTCCACCATCATTCTGGACCGCGAGTATGTGGCCAGCTTGCTGGATTTCGATGCGGTTTCCCAAAACAGCATGGATGCGGTGAGTGATCGCGACTTTGCCGCCGAGGTGCTGTTTTCCATCGCTCTCTGCGGCGTGCATTTGTCCCGCCTCAGTGAGGACATCATCCTCTGGTGCAGTGCCGAGTTTGGCTTTGTCACCCTCAGCGATGCCCACACCACCGGCTCCAGCCTGATGCCGCAGAAAAAGAACCCGGACGTCGCCGAACTGACCCGGGGTAAATCTGGCCGTCTGGTGGGGAATTTGATGGCGCTGCTCACCCTGCTCAAGGGTCTGCCCATGACCTACAATCGCGACATGCAGGAGGACAAAGAGCCCCTCTTTGACTCGCTGGATACCATCAAAGCCGCCCTCGCCGTCTTCGCGGAGATGATCTCCGGCATGGAGGTGAATGAAATCCGCACCCGTGCCGCCACCAGCGACCCCATGCTGCTGGCCACCGACCTGGCAGACTACCTCGTAAATCACGGCGTGCCCTTCCGCCAGGCCCATGAAGTTATCGGCAAACTGGTCGCCCATTCCCTCGCGGAGAAAGTCGCCTTTGCCGATATTCCACTGGCACAATACCAGGCCTTTTCCCCAGCCTTTGAGGCGGATCTTTTTGACTGCCTGAATCTGGAAACTGCGCTCGCTGCCCGCAAAGGCATCGGCGCACCCTCCCCGAAGAATGTTGCCGCGCAGATCACCTTTTGGAAGGAGGCCCTCTCGGAATGAGTGGGGCCACCATCCCATCACCTAGCTTCCCCCTGTTCAAGGTGGAAGATCGGGATGGCTGGCAGAAAGTCAGTTCCACGCGTCTTTTTGACAATCCCCACATCAGTGTGGATCGCGTGGAGTGCCTGACGCCCCACCGCCACGAAAAGCCCGTCCCCTGGCTGGTCGTGCAGCGCAAGGCCGCCGTGGCGCTGGCCCCCATGACGGCCGATGGCCTCTTTGTCCTCATTTCCCAGGAGCGCGTGCCCGTGCAGCAGACCCTCTGGGAATTTCCTGCCGGGCAAATTGATGTGCCCGTGGCGGAGATCACCCCCTCCATCGTCGTGGATACCGCCCTGCGTGAACTTCATGAGGAGACCGGCTACGCTCTAGAAGCCGGCGGTACCTTGGAACCACTCGGTTGGTTTCTTCCTTCGCAAGGATTCACCGACGAGCACGTTTACCTCTTTCAAGCGAAGCCCGTGTGCGTCGTCAGCCGTCCGGAACCGGATGGAAGCGAGCACATCAGCGACGTGCGTTTAGTCAGTGCAGAAGAACTGCGGAGGATGATCGCTGCCAATGAGATCACCAACGCTCTGACACTGGCCTTATTCGCGCGGATGGCGGCCAAGGGAACGATTTGAGGCGTTGAGCTAACCCCCGAAACTTTCACCTGATATGTGGCAAGGCATCCTGAACAAAGTCTTCAAAGTCCGCGAAAAAGTCGCGATGAACCTCAGCAAGGAGGATGAGGAGAAACCCTTCCTCGATCACCTGGATGACCTGCGCACCATGCTCGTGCGCATGGGCATGACGCTCGTCGCCGCCACCATCATCTCCTTCGTTTTTTACAAGGAGCTGTTTAACATCCTACTTTATCCCATGGTGCTGGCCGGCTTCGCGCCAGACATCGAGGCCGCAAGGAAGCTGCTTATCAATATTGATGTGGCTGGTCCCTTCATGATGGCGGTAAACGTCTCGCTGATCGCGGCCGTCATTGCCTCCTTCCCGCTGCTGCTCATTTTCGTTCTTCAGTTCATCCTTCCTGGGCTGAAATCGACCGAGAAAAAACTCATCTTTCCCGCGATTGCCATCGGTACCGGCCTCTTTCTGGGCGGTGCCTCTTTTGCCTACTGGGTGGTGTTGCCCAGGGCGCTAATCTTCTTTTCTGAGTTTGCCGCCTCCGTGGGGGCCAATCAGATGTGGGCTCTCAATGAGTATGTGACTTTCACCACGCGGTTCATCCTCGTCTTCGGCATCGCCTTTGAGCTGCCGGTGATTGTCATGGCCCTAGTGAAGCTGGATTTCCTGAACTTCCGCATCATGAAGTCCACCTGGCGGCACGCGCTGGTGGCCATCACTCTCTTTGCCGCCGTCATCACGCCGACACCGGATGTCTTGACGCTGATGCTCATGTCCGGGCCTCTGTATGTCCTTTACGCTATCTGTGTGACCCTCGCCTACTTCATGGAGAAGAAGGACAAGGAAGCCTACCCCGAATACTACGCCGAACTCGAGAAAGACCAGAAAGAGCTCGAAAAAGAAGTGGGTGATGAATGGGACAACGAGAACTACAACCCTTGGTTCTCCGACGACGAAAAGAACGAGGACGACGAGTATCAAAAACCCCGTGCAGTTCCGTCTGCACCCCCGCCTGAAATCGAAAAGGCCCCCAAGACTGTTTCGATGGATGAGCCTCTGGATGAAGGTGAGGACCAAGGTTCCGTCCCGGCTGATGACGAGCCTGAAGTGGAGCCACCAGCACCTGCGTCTGAAAAGACCACGGAGGAACTCGCACGCGAAGACGAGTCACGCAGCGGCAACCCACCAGCCTGATCTCTGGCCTTGCTCTGATTTTCCGGCCCTTCCATCATTCGATGGTTGGGCCGGATTTTTTTCAGGGCAGTAGATTCGGCATTCTTTTGAGGTTGGAGAAGACATTTGGATATTCCCTGTCCACGGTCCCATTCGCCGTGGAACCCTGTCATTTACATACAGGCCCCCTATGGACTCTAAATTATCGGTGAAAAGCACTGTAGGATTGACTGCAAAGGATCTCTGAGAGTTGGTGGAATCAAGTTTTGGAATGTATTAAAAATACAATAAGTTGACTTGGTATTGGAGGTCAATGAGTTCGGGCTGGCGCTTACAAACTCCTTACTTGAGGGCGTTGTGGTTGGGGACGTTTAACCCGTAAGTCATTTATGCGTTTAAGCCTCTTTTCAGATTACTCCCTCCGAGTCTTGCTATTTGGAGCCGTGAAAGGCAGTGCATTCCCGCTCCATGAAGTGGCGGACGCTTACAATATCTCCCGCCATCATTTGGTGAAGGTGGTGAACAATCTGACAAAACAAGGCTACCTCTCCACCAGGCGTGGGCGTGGCGGCGGCATCGAACTCGCGATGAAGCCGGAAGAAATCATGATCGGACGGCTGGTTCGGAAAACTGAGACTTCCGTTCCTCTGGTGGAGTGTTTTGATCCTTCCACCAATACCTGCCCCATTCATGGCTGCTGCGGCCTGAAAGGGGCGCTCGCCCAGGCAGTGGGGGCTTTTTACGGGGCTTTGGACAGATACACGCTCAAGGACATCATGGAAGGAAACCGCCTTCATTTGATGAAGGACATCCTGTTAGCCCCAAAGCTGGGCCGACCCAAGACCTTACCCAATGGCGAGCTGGTGGACGAGGAATCCGACCTTATCCCAGTACTTCCGGGATGACTGTGCCTTTGTCACCCACGGTGAAGGGCCGATTGCTGGGCGACATCACGATCTGGTTCACATCCAGCCCCATGGCGTGACCCACGGTGCTGTGGAAGTCCTGAATGGTCACCTGCTTGTCGGCAGGGGAATTGCCTTCCTTGTCGCTGGCTCCATAGATGGTGCCTCCTTTGGCAGGGCCTCCGGCCAGCAGGGTACTGAAGACCTTGGGATGGTGATCCCGGCCATTGCGACTGTTGATCTTGGGTGTGCGGCCAAACTCAGAACACAGTACTACCAGCGTGGTTTCCAAAAGGCCGCGTGATTGCAGGTCTGCCAGCAGGGCTGCCAGGGCGGTATCCAGAAGATTTCCGTTCTCTTCCATGCCATCGGCGATGTCATTGTGCATGTCCCAGCCGCCGTGGGCGACTTCGACAAAACGCACACCGCGCTCCACCAGCCGCCGCGCTAGCATGCAGCCCTGGCCAAACTTGTTCATGCCATAGATCTCACGGGCGGCGCTGTCCTCTTCGGTCAACCGGAAGGCCTTGAGGTCATCCGTGCTTAGCAGCTTCAGCGTGTCATCATAAAAGTCGCTGTAGGCCTTGAGGTTCGTGTCATGGAACTTGGCGCGAAAGCCTGCATCCACTTGGTTGAGGAGAGCCAGACGTTTGTCGATGATCTCCTTGGGTGCGCCAAACTCCGCATACTGCAGGCCGGCTTCCGGATCGTGGATCGGCAGAGGGCTGAAAGCCGCAGAAAAAAAGCCGTTGCCGCTTTCGGGGGCTCGGCCCACGCAGACCGTGGAGGGCAGGGACTGGCTGCTTTTGCCCAGTAGTTCCTGAGCCCAGGCACCCAACACCGGGTGCTTGATGGTGCCGCGTTGTTCATAGCCGGTACGCATCAGATACTGCCCCGAAGCATGGACCCCCGTTTTGGATGTCATGCTGCGGATGATGGCCAGCTTTTCTGAATGGTCTTTGGCGAGCTTTGGCAGGAATCCTCCTAACTGATATCCAGCCTTGGTGGTGATCGGGTCTCCGGGGCCTTTCGAATCGCCAGCCTTGGGGTCCAGAGTGTCAATATGGGACATGCCGCCGATCATTTGCAGCCAGATCACATTCTTGGCTTTGCCAAAGCCGGGCAGCGATTTGGGATCGACCGCCGCCTGTCCCTTCAGAACATGAGGCAGAAGGGTGACCCCGAGGGTGGCCTTGGCTACATGCTCGGCAAACTGGCGGCGGGAAAGGGAATCAAGAGAACGGAGGGCGGTGTTCATGGAGGCGGAAGGGCGGGTTACTGGACGAACACAAATTCGCGGGCATTGAAGAGCACCCAGCAGAGGTCGGCAGAGCTGAGGCCCGAATCGAAGGCTTTCGTGGCAGCAGCCATTTCATCGGACGTTGGTTTGCGGGAAAAGAAGCTGAAGTAAAGCGACTCCACCTTCTTCGCCGTTTCCGCCTCGCCCATGGCTGTGGCCAGCACCAGTGACTGGGGATTTTGCAGCACATTTTGGGCTTCGCCGTTCATCAGCATCAGCACTTGGGGAATGCTTCCTTCCACCGTATTACTGTCGGAGATCTGGCGGTCGCTCTGGCCAAACATGCGCAGGAAATGTCCGTCACGTTCCGGCTGCCGCAGTTCGGATGCGCGGGCCAGGGCCAGACCCTCCATCATCGTCGGGCGGGTAAAGCCGTCCTCATCTTCGGTCGCAGGCTGCATCATCTGGGCGCGGCGATTTTTCTTTTTGGCAGCCCCTTTGCCACCTCCGCCGAGGGCTCCATCGGCCATTCGGCGCATGCTTTGCACCTCGGCCAGCTTTTCCACGATCTGGGCCGGTGAGATTTCGGAGACATTCAGCGCCATCACCTGGCGATACGGATCAGCCCGCTTCAGTTTAAAATTGTCCACCTTGTCGCCAATGGCCAAGGTCACGCAGGAGTCCCAGGCCTGCTCGGCGGTCATCCGGCGCAGGATGGGGCCGGGGAAGTAATAAGGCTCTCCCAGGGCCAGCTCGCGGGTCACCGCCTCGCGCTGATAGGTCTGCGTGTTGCAGAGCAGGCGCATGAAGGCACGGATATCGAACTTCAGCCGCACCATTT
>DMMK01000193.1 GCA_003453085.1 Verrucomicrobiales bacterium | reverse complement strand
CTGCCGGCACCGGCCAGTCTCCGCCGCACCCCGTCAATTCCCGCACCCCACCCCCCGCGCTACCGCCCGACCCACAAGGACATGACCCCAGGACCCAGGAAAAGAACGTCCCCACCAGTGACCGCCGCAATTTCATCCACTTGATCGAGGGCCTCCGGTGTTTCAATCTGGACCGTCAAAAACGTCTCCTTGTTTGCCTGTGCCACATAGTCCTCCGGCTTGCCCACCCAGAAATTCGCGTCGCGTCCGCCACCACAAAATCCCCGGTCACCCAGGGGAGGAAACTTCATGGCGCGAACCAGAGCACGCGCCTCATCTGCACTGCTGACATGCGGAATCATGAGACCGGAAGCCCCGTCTTCGAGCAGGCGATAGAGAGCGTTTTTCTCCTTGGTCGGCGGCCGCCACAGGCAGTCCACATCTGCCGCATGATGGCGGGCCAGCATGGCATCCGCCTCCCGTGGTTCCCACACCCGGTGCTCGGCATCCAACCAAACGCCGTCATAGTGGAAGTGAGCCGCTAGGGCTGGAAACATGGCAATCGGCGACCCGGTAGAACAAACCCGTGCGACTTTGCCTGCCCGGATTTTGGCGAGAATTCGAGAACGTCTCATGATGAAATGAATGCCTTTCTGCCTCAGTTTTTCGGCAGCCAGTCCAGACTGATCCGGCGGATCCGCAGGCGGTTGAGGGCGCCCACTTTGCTGTCACCTGCACAGTAGCCGAGCAACATCGCATCCTTGGTGAAATGAATGGCCGTGTAGTGATAAAGGCCATCGGGATCATTCTCGATCAGCTTGCGGAGCGGCCAGGTTTTTCCACCGTCTTTGGAGATCGCTGCTACAAACGGGTTCCGCTTTTTCGGCGGGAAGGGAAACAGGCCGGAGTGATCATTATACACCGCCAGCAGGTCCGTGCTGCCCGGCAGGCGCTTGATGCTGGCCGGACCATTGGGAGATTTCATTTCGGTGGGTTGCGGCGGTGTCCAGGTCTTGCCTGCATCCGTGGAATCGAATCCGTATTGCGCCCCCTGGTCTGTACGGCACCAGGAAAACAGCGACCCGTCCGCCCGCTCCACGACACCTGGTTCCTGCAGCCCGCTGCCGCTGCGCACAGGCATGGCCCACCAGCTTCCGGATTCCTGCCAGGTTGCCCCTTCATCGTCCGACCAGATCCAGGTGGCAATGGCGCGCGCATCCCAGGATTTACTGCTTTCAGGATCGGTGCCTTTGGACCGATGATAGGCAAGCGGCACGATGATGCGGCCCTTCTCCGTCTGGATGACACGGTCGTTGTTCAGCACAAAGTAACCCGGCGCATTCTGCACCAGTTTCGGCGCAGACCAGGTCTCTCCGTCGTCGGTTGAAAGGCTCATGTGCGGCCGGCAGTCAATCCAACTGTTCTTGATGCAGTAGAACATGGCCAGCTTGCCACTGGCCAGCCGAAGGAGGGAGACGCTCATGACATTGTCCCCGCCAGTGTTTTCCACCACCGTCACCGGGGCGCTCCAGGTGCGGCCTTCGTCATCGGAATGAATGCGCACGATGCGTGCCGGGCTTTCGTCTCCGGCACCGCCGTAGAATTGGGAATAACAAAAAAGAATGCGGCCGGAGGCCAGCGTGGCGAAGGATCCTTCGGAGTTGCGTGGGTGCTCCTTGCTGGGTTCTACATTCAAGGTCACAACGCTTTCAGGCGCGGCCAGTGCATTCAGACTGCCCGTGAGCAGCGTTGAAAAAAGGAAAGCTTTCAGAAGATGATGGTGACGCATAAGAGCAGGCTGAAGATTCAGCTTTAAAAACGCTGGCTGGCACGGTTATACTTCTGGTCCGTTTTCCGGACCAGATGAGCCTCACCGCCTTACCTCAGCTTAAACTTCCGCAGCGCACCTCGTTGATCACGCAGACCGCCCATAGCCTGCGCGAATCCCTGCACACAGGCCTCTGGCAGGGGCATCTGCCGGGAGAGCGGGAGCTGGTCAAACGTCTGAAGGTTAGCCGCCAGACCTTGCGGGCAGCCCTGGACGAACTGAAACGCGAAGGCTTGCTGGAAGTGGATAGTCGACAGCGCCGTCGCATCCGGCTTGCGGAAACGCACAAGAATGCACCGCACCTGCGTTGCATCGCTGTGCTTTCAGCGCGTCCTCTGTCCACGCTGTCGCCTTCCACAGTTGTCATGCTGGATTCCCTGCGAGATCACCTTTCACAGTTGGGCTTCAGCCTGGATATCCATGTCAGCCCGGCCTGCTTTTCTGCCAGCCCAGCGCGTGCGCTTGAGGCGCTGACCGCGCGTGCGCCCGCTGCGGCCTGGTTACTTCTGGGTTCTCTGGAGCAGGTGCAAAACTGGTTTCTCCGGCAGCGTCTTCCCTGCCTGGTGGTAGGGTCTTGCTCAGCGGAAGTGGGGCTGGCTTCGATTGACACTGACTACCGGGCCACCTGCCGCCACGCCGGTGGAATGCTGCGCCGCAAAGGCCACCGCTGCATCGCACTCATCCGCCCTGCGGAGGCGTGTGGAGGCGAGACGAGCAGCGAACAGGGCCTGCGGGAAGCCCTGGGAGGCGAGGGCGCACCACGGCTGCTGGTGCTGCGCCACGATGGCAGTGCAGCCCACCTCTGCACATTGCTGGACAAGGCCTTGCGTTCCGCTGAGCCGCCGACAGCGTGCCTAGTAGGCCGGGCCCACCATGTATTAACCACCATGATGTTTTTGCAGCAGCGCGGCCTGCGCATCCCGGAAGACATGGCCGTCATCTCAAGGGATGATGAAACCTTCCTACAGCACGCGGTGCCAGGCATCACGCGGTATGAGACAAATTCGGCCCAGTTCGCCAGACGGTTATGCCTGGCGACACGGCGTTTGGCAGAGACAGGAACGCTGCCTCCCTCCACGATCCGTTTGATGCCAAAACTGGTTCGCAGCGAGTCGTTCTGAGCGAAGCCCAACGGATGCCATCATTCCAGCAGCCCCCCGCCTAACCAACAGCACGCCCATATTTACCATCACCCAAGAATCAAATCCTGGCGCCCATGAGAACCTTCATCACATCGTCCAGGGTGATCCATCCGGCCATGCGCGCACCGGGAGCATCTACCAAGGCGGCGACTTCCTGCTTATCTAAAAAGAGGGCCAAAAGCTGGGTGAGCGAAGCCTTGCCATCCACACGAAGGGCGGGGCGGACCAGCTTCGTCCAGTCGGCCGTGGCAGGTGTGGTAAGGTTCTGAACGAAGAGCTCGCGCACACGGATGTAGCCGATCAGGCTGTCTGGCGTTCCATCCAGGCTCACCGGATAGCTGCGGTGCAGTTTGGGCCCGACCGCCTGCACATTTTCCAGAAGAGAGAGTCGGGCGTCAAAGACGCGGACAGCTTCCTTCGGCACCATAGCAGTCTTCACCCGCCGGGCACTGAGGGTGGCCGCATGGATCATGATGATCTCCTCCTGATTGTGCAGCAGTTGCTCCGCCTTCGCAGCCTGCACCAGCGTGATGATGTCCATGATTTGGTCGCTTTGGCTGCGCCCTTCGCTGCTGCGGCTCTTTAGCCTTTCACAGAATTTTTCCATCAGCAGCACCAGGGGATGGCAGAGGCGCAGCATGATGGTGAGCGGCCCGATGAGCCGGGGAGCAAACCGGGCCGCGTGATGCACCCCAATGATCTTCGGCGCCATCTCCCCGCCAAAGAGAACGAAGATGGACATGATGATGGAAAAGACCCACAGCCACTCTGCCCCATAGATGCTGGTAAACAGCGCACCCGCCAGGGTGGCCAGGCCGGTGTTGGCCAGAGTATTGAAGACCAGAATGGCGGAGATGGGCCGCTCGATGGCCTGTTTCATCTCCAGCCAGCGCCCAGCACTGCGGATGCCTTTTTTCTCCTGCAATTTCAGCTCCAGAGGATTCAGACTGAGCAGCACCGCCTCCGTCAGAGAGCAGGTAAAGGAGATGACAATGACAGCCGTCGAAAGGAAAAGAAGGAGCAACAGCATCTGAATAAAGAGGGTGAAGTGATCGACCCAAGGCAGCAGCTCCAGGGCACAGGGATGCACGTGCTATTTCTTCGGCCCCGAGCATCCTTCTGCGTGTTCACAGGGCACGAACCACGCTGAAGGAAAGGGAGCCCGATCCGGGGACGGACTACAGGTTGGCCGCGTAGGCCTGAAGCTGGCGATATTCGGCCAGGATCGTCTTCACCGCCGCCACCGTGGCGCTGACCTGATGGTGCATCGGAGAGAGGGCGGGTGTTTCAAAGACGATCTCCAGAGGCCGCGGATGCTGCTCCGGCGGGGCGCTGAGGATGCCGTGATAGCCCTCCTTGATGATTCCACGGGCAGCGAGAAAGCCGTCAATGATGGGAAGTTCATTGCGGGGCAGCGAGGCCGAAGCCGCAGCCAGCGCAGGCTCCAGCAGGTGCTCACTGAGGAGAGCCCCGCTGACAAAGCCATAGCAGCCGTCAGAGTCATCATCGGCATGCAGGGAGACGATGCCGTCGTAGCGCTCACGGCGCAGCTCGTTCTCCAGGTAAATGACCTCAGGCTCAATGGAGCCATACCAAAACTCGCGGTTCAGATCCAGGCCGTTCTGATTGTGGCGGATGCCCAGATTCCGGCCGGTGGGATTGCAGATAGGGAAGAAATGGAGTTCGAAGTCGTGCAGTTCCTCCGGCTTTTCCGCCGCCCATTGGATGAGTTCCTGAATGGCGAGCGTCCCCGCCTCCTCATCGCCATGAATGCCGCCGAAAATGCCAAACTTGTAGCCCTGGCCTTTCTTCAGCGGTTTGCTGATGATCTTGGGAATGTAGATTCCCTGGTCTGGTGGCAGGCTTTCCAAAATGAGGCGTGAAGGGTCGGGACGCAGCGGGGTCTGGCGACTGCGGGAGAGATGAACAGGGGGAAAGATATTCATGATGGCGTAAGCGGCAAGGGACTACTTCTTCGCGGGAAACTGGGTGGTCTCAGAGGAGAGGCGGGTCTTCTCCGTGCTCTCCACCTGGGTCACCCGCCCTTCATGGACGATGATCTGCACCGAGCCAAAACGCATGGCGCCGACTTTCTGACGGACAATTTCCAACCATGCTTCGGATTCTGTTACGGCGGTGTGTTGACTCATAGACGCCCAATTCCTATCTTTTATATCTACACCCGTCAAGTATGATTTAAAAACAAAGATGGATTGCTCTTTATAGTTCTGAAAAAAAGGGAGCCTTCAAGGCATGAAAAAGCCCGACCGCGGAAAACGGGCCCGGCTTATACGATATGCCACACTGGTTGGTTAAACCAAGCTTCAGGACTCCTGGACCTGATACACATCCCGATGCCTCTTTCCCCAGCCGCAGAGCGGCGTCCGTATCTTAGCCGCGCCTTTCAAGGCGCGGTTTTGGCCCGCACACCGCCTTCACTCATCGCGTCGCAGCGCGACGCCCGAACGGCCGCGATTTCACCCATCGATCACGCTAAATCGAATTAAACAGGAACGACGAGATGACCGTTAGGCCACGTCTTCGCTTTTACACCGGCGTGTCCAGCAGCACGGCCAGGAATCCATCGGCAGGATCTGCATGGCGCGACTTGCCTGTTTTTTTGGCAGCTTTTTTCTTGGTTGTGCCGCACTGTTCCTGCTTTCGCAGCGTCACCTCCACCACATGCTCTAGCGTGTAACGATCCAGGATGTTGGCGATGGCGTTGCGGACATCGATCATGAGCATGCGCAGGCCGCAGTGCTCCTCATCCGGGCAGGTGCATTTTTCATATTCCGTCTCACTCGCGCAGCCGATGGGGGCCAGCTTGCCGTCAATGAGGCGGACGATTTCGCCCATTTTGATGCCGCTCATCGGGCGGGCCAGCCGGGCTCCCCCGTGCTTGCCGCGCAGGCTTTCCACGTAGCCTGCGGTCCTCAGCTCAAAAAGGATGGCTTCGAGGAATTTGAAAGGCAGGTGCTCCTGCTCGGCGAGGGAGGATACGGAAATCACCCCTTCACCATTGCGGGCAGCGACCCCCAGGCGGATCATGGTGCGGAGGGCGTACTCTCCACGTTTGGTCAGTCTCATGAGAACGATGTAGGTCAAAATCCCGACCTCGCAAGTATGGCTTTGCAGCGCAGCAAAACAGTCCGGCAGAGGGAAACGAGCCGTTGCGGCGCACTCCACCCGGCCTAACCGCCTGTCAACTCCTCCTTGACCATCCCCCTCTGTTGCACCACTCTGCCCGCCCTCTAACCAGACCCACAACTAATGCCCGCAAAAATCTACACTGAAAAAGACGCCAGCCTGGCGCCTCTCAAAGGCAAAACCTGCGCCGTGATCGGCTTTGGCTCGCAGGGCCATGCGCACGCCCTGAACCTCAAGGAAAGCGGCGTCAACGTCATCATCGGTCTGTATTCCGGCAGCAAGAGCCGCAAGGTCGCTGAAGAAAAAGGCTTCAAAGTTTATGACACCGCCGAAGCTGTGAAGCTGGCCGACGTCATCTTCGTCGCCGTTCCTGACACCAAAATCGGTGGTGTTTACAAGGCCGACATCGCCCCGAACCTGACCAAGGGCAAGACCCTCCTGTTCAGCCACGGCTTCGCCATTCATTACAAGACCGTCGTCCCGCCGAAGGATGTGAACGTGATCATGGTGGCCCCGAAAGGCCCAGGTCACATCGTCCGCCGTCAGTACACGGAAGGCAAAGGCGTTCCAGGACTCATC
>DMMK01000246.1 GCA_003453085.1 Verrucomicrobiales bacterium | reverse complement strand
CTATGGTCCCGGCCACATCTCTGACACCCAGCCAGCGCAGACCGCCACCACCGGTGCCGGAATCAAAGATCAGATTCGAAGCCGCATTTGAGGAAGCTCCAATGCCGCTAGCCTGGCCCCCATTGGCAAGGTAGAGAACGTTAAAGCGGTTGATGACCGGGTTGGTGGTGTTCGTCATCACCTTGGTGGCACCCGTATAAGTGTTCCAGTTGGTGAAGGTCATGTCCCGTGGATTGGTGTCATTGTTGGTGCGGACGATGCCGCCGCCACCCGTGACGATCCCATTGAAAGTGTTGGTGGCCGCACGAAGGGTGAGCGTCTGGCCGCTGGCGATGTCCACCGTGGTACCGATGGTCCCCTGGAGGGAACCGATGGTTTCCGACTGAAGCACGCGCAGAGTGGCGCCTCCAACGGAGGAGTTGTCAGACCCAGCGTTGGAAAGGTTGATGAGGCCGTTGTCAAAGATGGCGAGACCACCCGACAGTTCGAGCGTGCCACGGGCCACGGTGGTGGTTCCTTCATAGGTGTTTGCTCCTGCTAGCTTCCAAGTTCCAGGGCCTTCCTTGAGAATGCCTATCGAACTGCTTGTGCTGAGATTTTCAGAAATGACCCCGTTGATGGTGTTGGCCCCTGTGTTGGTGCCATCGAGAATCCAGTTACGGCTGCCATTATCACCGGCTTTAAAAGTGCCATTAAAGACGAGGACCTTGTTGCCGTTGTTGACTAGCTCACCATTGCCCGGGTTGTTGGTGCTGTTGTAAGGTTGGATAAAGGTGATCAGGCTGCTAAAGGTGGCCGTGCCTGCGTTAGGGTCGTTAAAGACGATGGTGCCCGTAGCGCCAAGGCCCGAGGTGGCAAAAAGGTTATCACCGCCACTGAACACATCGAATTTGCGACCGTCAAAGTTGCCCGTGCCGAGAGAGATCTCGCGAGTGGCGGTTAGATCCCCGAACACACTGCTGGTGCCACTGCCGTTACCTAGGTTGCCTGCCAGTTCCAGCACGCCCAAGTCCACAGTGACATTGCCACTGAAGTTGTTACTTTCGTTGGTCAAAATCCAACGCCCCAAGCCATACATATCGTTGTTACCAAAGCTTGAGCCCGAGTGTGCGGCCGGGTTAATGACGAGTGACATCACGCTGCCTGCCTCATCAAGCTGGCCGTTGACGGTGTTGCCAATCGTCTGGCCATGCAGGATCAAGGTCTTGTTTCCTGGGTTGGTAATGGTGATTGGGCCATCCAGGATGAGGGCTCCCTTGCCACTGCCAGCGATGCGGGTGATGCCGGCACCGCCGGTGAGATTGATGCCACGGTCGGTGGTTTCACCCAGGCCGATGTATTCGAGGCGGGTATCACCCGTACCGTTCAGAACACCCAGGTTGATATTGTAATTGGTGCCCAGGGAGCTCACCATGCCGGTCATCGGCAGGCTGTTGACACGCACAGTCGTGATCTGGTTGGTGCTGCCGATGTTGGCCGGAGTATTGAGGTCGTTGGTGCCGAAGAGCCCCACCCAAGCGGTACCGCCATTGGCGCTGATGTTCAGGGTGCCATCGCCCGTGATGTCACCAAAGTTGCCCACCGTCACCGCATCATCCAGCGTCAAAGTGGCACTGTTGTTTAGACGGATGAGAGACCCACGCATGGTGGAAATGAGACCCGTAGTTTCGTTGTAGTTGAAGTGGATCTGCGCGTTCCGGCTCAGGTAGAAGTCGTTGTCGTCGTTGAGACCCTGACCGGCACTGTTGTCCACGATCAGCGTGCCATCCTTGATGTAGTTGCTCGTGTTGAAGGTGTTGATGCCCTTGAGGGTGATGCTGCCAGCGCTGCGGAAGGTGTAAACACCGCCACCATTGAGGGTTCCCCAGAGTTCCTGGTTGAGCTGGTCGTCCGTATTGGCGAACACAAGGTTCCCATTGTTGTTGATGTTGATGCTGTTGTTTTCACCGTTCTGGATGATGCCGCTGAGCACCAGCTTGCCGCCAGCTTCGGTCTGGAGGACCGAACGCTGATCGGCAATGCCGTGCTGGCCAGCGGTAATCGTCCCGGTGAGCTGCACGGAACCCAGGCTGTAACGATTCAAGCCCGCATTCCGCAAAGTAGCCCCTTCCAGATGAGGATTGAGGGTGATGTTGTTGGCGAGCGTGACGCTCTTGAGCAAGTGGTAGCGCAGCCAGCTTTCACCGCCGTTGCCAGCCTGAATGGTGACATCCCCCGTGCCAATGGAGCCTGTATAGGTATCGGCCCCCACCCGCAGGGTGGCAAAGAGGTTTTGAATGCCCACGGGCGCTTGGCCACCGATGGTGGTGGTGCCCGTGTAGTCATTGTCCCGTGTCATCACGATGGTGTTGCGCGCCTGGATGTAATTGCCGGAGCCGGTAATTTTGGCCCCTAAGACGAGCTGAGCATTGCTAGTGTTGGTAATGACCGTGGTGTTGTTTCCGGTAGTGATGACCCCGCGTCCCACCGAGCCATTCGTGTTGTTGCCAATTTGCAGGGAGGTGCGGCTGCCGAGAGTGATATCGCCGATCTGGTTATTGGGATTGGTCAGAATGATTTTGCCACCGCTGACTCCGTTGCCAGCCGTGGTGATCGTCGCATTTGGATAAGCGGTCACAGGTCCGGCCAGGATGAGGTCCACCCCCGTGCTAGGGGCCTCAAGAGTGCTGCTGGTGGTCACGGTAAGCGGGCCGGAGAGCGTGGAAGCGCCCACAGCGGCAGCCAGGGTGCCACCATTGAGAATGACGCTTTCGAGGGAATTGACGCCGCGCAGTTCAAGAATGCCTGCGGCTGCCACGCTGGTGAGACCGGCAGTGGAGCCGAGACCGCGGTCGGCGCCGACAGAGAGCCTGCCAGCAAGCACCTGAGTAGGCCCGGTGTAGCTGCTGTTGGAACCGCGCAGGGTCACTGAGCCGATGTTCATCTTGCGGATGACGCCCGACCCAATGATGTCATTGTTCACTTCGTAAATGTCGCTCGCTCCGCCACGATTGAATGAAAGGTAACCGAAGTTCTGGATGGCGAAGCTGCCGCTAGGGTTACCCAGGCTGCCCCTGCTCTGAGATGGACCGGGAGGAGAGTCGGCGAGTTCAAGAACACCCCCGAGGATGCTGGTCTGGCCATTGTAGCCGTTGAGCTGGGTGAGAATCAACTTGCCTTGACCAACCTTGGTGAGGCGGGTTGCCTGGCCATTGTCCACGATAGGCACATCAATCGTGAGGGTGCCGCGGGTATTGTGCTGATGAACGATCAATTCACGCCGCACCCGGTTGCCGGAATCCCCCCCGGTGATCGAGAAGCCTTCTTCAAAGCTGCTGATGCGGAGATTGTTCGAACCGACGTTCGGAGTGACCAGAAGGCCGCCCGACTGAATGCGGGTGGAGTTTTCAAGAAGGAGGTTCACCGCCGCTGGATTGTTGAAGCGGATGGAGCCCGCATTTCCAGGAAGGAACAGGTCGCCCGAGCCAACAATGTCCAAATGATTGTTCGCGGCCTGTTCAAGGTCGGTGGTGTAGGCGGTAAAGCCGTTGACGGCGACGCCAGCCCCATTGGATTTGGCCCAGGAAACGACCGGATTGCCATTCGCATCCACAGCATGGTAGGTGGCGTAACCGCCCAAAATGCCGTTCAAGTTTGTGACGGAGGTGGAGAGGGAGGCACCGCGGATCTGAAGAACCCCACCGCCGGATCCTGGATCGATCCCACTAGGAAGTGTGGCGGTATCGCGGGTGATGTTGTTGAGCTGAAGCATGGCATTCGGGCCAGTGCCGATCTGCGTAGAAATGGTCGTCACACCCGTGCGGATGGTGGTGTTGACGATGGTCTGCCCGGCGTCACCACTGAGGTAGATGTTGCCGCCATTAAGGACGAGCGGGCCTGCGATGATTTGGGGAGCTGTGCTGCCGTAATCCAGATACAGGGAAGACCCGGTGTTCAGCGTGGTGTTGCCGAGGTAGCTCTGGGCAGTGGTGAGCCTGATGCTGCCGCCGGTGGCCAGCGTGAGGCCACCAAATCCCGTGATGTTACCACTCCACGGATTGCTGGCCACGCCACCAGCAGGAGCGGCACTGATGGTGAGAGTGCGATCAAGATTGATGGTCACGTTGCCGTTGCCAGACAGGGAGCCGATGACATCCGAATGCTCAGCGACAAGGACACCCGTGTTGTTGACTTTGACATTGACGGCGTCGCCCAGGGTGCCAGCGGCCCGATCCAAGGTGACTTTGCCGCCCAGAATATTGAAAGAACCCGTGTGGCTGAGGTTGCTGTCGCCGGTGAGTCTCCAACCGTCAGTTTCGCCATTCGGATCAAGGGTGGAGAGGACGTTGACTTCGCCGGGGCCATCGAAGGAGCCGTTGAAGGTACTGGAGATGTCTGTGCCAAAGGCGTTGAGGGTCAGGCTGCCACCACGGAGGAACACGGTGCGGGAACCCACTTCAAAGGCGGAAGAAAGGGAAGAAACGGTCTGGCTGGCTCCATTGAGGTCAAAGGCCACGTTGCGGGCGGTGCCGTCGTTGCCAGCAGTCAGCCGAAGCCGGGTGGTCTCTGGCAGGCTGCCGAAACCGCTGGAGGCCAGGGTGCCGACACCGGAACTGGTGCCATAAGCCCCAAGGCGTACGACGCTGTTGGTATTGCTGGCGGCGGCGGCCAAAATGTTGGTGGCTCCTGTGTACGTGTTGTCGCCCAGCAGTTCGATGATGTTGGGGCCTTCTTTGGAGATGTTACCGTCACCTGTGATGGCACCGCCGTAGCGCAAGACGGTGTTTATAGCCGTGCTGTTCAGCGTAAGGGTGGGCAGATTGGAATCACCGGTCACGAGATCCACCAAGCGGACTTCACCGCCGGTGCCGCTGAGGTAGGCACCGCCGAGAGCGCCCAAGACGCCGTTGGCATAGGTAGTGACCGCACCACGGCCACCGCCGACGAGGGAGACGACCGATTGGGAAATATCGGTCGCGAGTTCCAGATAAGCACCCGGCTTATTGCTGATGGCGAGGCGGGGGCAGGGGTGCG
>DMMK01000503.1 GCA_003453085.1 Verrucomicrobiales bacterium | reverse complement strand
GACCAATGGCGATGAGGCGATAAGCGGGCGCGGGAGTGAAGGCCAACCTCACATCATCCACCCGCAGCCCTTCCACTTCAGCCGCCACCTGGATGACTCCAGGCCGGGTGAACGTCAGGCCTTGAAGTTGGATGTTACGCAGCGTCCCCACCTCCACACTGAAGTCGTTGTCCCTGCCCTTTTCCAGGTTCGGCTGATCATAGAATTTGAACTCGCGGATATCCGTGATGTCCCGAAGCACAATGTCATGGATCGGACAGTCCAGCGTTGAGCCATCGGAGAAACGTTTCACCCCCGGCAGCAGACGGATCGAATCCGTGCTGTGCTTCCCCTCCGGCGCTCCTCGAATGCCGTCGATGGTCACATGATGGATCGGGCCAAAGGTCGGCGCATAGTTCTCCCACTCCCAGGCATTGAGGGCCACTGGGTCATCATGAGAGTCCCCGGAAACATCACGAATCACCCCCTCGCTGGCAGGACCATTCACATGCACCCCGTCCCGCTCCTGGCGATCCAGAGTTACCCCCTCCACCAGAAACTCCAGCACATTCGCCAGATGCACCCCGAAGGCCTTGCTCTGGCGAATGGTCACGTTCCGCACTGTGATGCGGCGAACATTGTGCAAAAGGATAACACCATGCGTGCCAGGCACTCCATCCTGACTGGCGGATGCCCCGCGCAGGTTGCCATTGGCCCCATTGACACCATTCGCCAGGGTCGTCCAGATCCCGCCTTCGACCCGAATGTCCGTGTCCGGCTGTAGGCCCGCTGGCACCGGCCCCTCACGAAAGCCCAGGACATGCTCGTTGCGCACCATGCAGGTGTTGCTGCCAGGCCGCAGCCGGATCTCGGCCATGGGATCGGCCGTCAGCGACTGGCCGGACTTCAGAACGATGGGAGCATCCAAATAATAGGGCTCCGGTCGGGCGGGGAGATGCACCGTGTTCTGCTGGGCCAAGGCAGCCTGGATGGCCGCACTCCACAGCTCGCCTTTGACTTCATGGGGCTGCGACTTGCCCTCCGCATCAGCCCGGTTCTCCGTCCAAGTGCCGGTCTGGACCAAGGCTCTAAAGCTCTCAATCGGGTTCGCTGACATGCCTTGACCACCGAACAGGGCGCAGGCTCCTAACAGGATATGGACTCTCATGATATGACTTGGACAAGGTACGATCACTCAGCGGCCTTTCTATTTCCCCAGGCGAACCTCCGCTTTCCAGTTGGCAGAACTTGCCGGTCAATGCGATGGAGCAGCCATGCAATTCAACCGACGCCCCAAATTCCGCTCCACCCGCATCATCGGCGGCCAGGAAGTGACCCCGCGCAAGAGCATGGGGCAAAACTTCCTCGTGGATGAAGAGGTGGCGCGCTGGATCTCCGACCAGATCCAGCCGGATGGCGCGGCCTATGTGGTCGAGCCCGGACCTGGCCTCGGAGCCATGACGCAACATTTGGTTAGCCGCCCGCAGAAGCTCCTGCTGATCGAGAAGGACAACCAGCTCGCCCCACAACTCGAAAAGAAGTACGGCCATCAGGACGTCGAGGTGATGCACGCCGATGCCACCCAGGTGGACCTGCGTGAATGGTACCAGCACGGCGACGTGCGAGTGATCGGCAACCTGCCCTATTCCGTCGGCGGCGAGATCATGAAGCACATGCTCACCCCGCCCACGCCGGTGAAGAGCGCCGTCTTCATGCTGCAAAAGGAAGTCTGCGAACGCCTGGCCGCCCAGCATGGCAAGGATGGCTACGGAGCCCTCTCCGTGCTCGTCCAGCGAGACTGGGACGTGGAGCTGCTGCGCATCATCCCGCCGGAAGCCTTTTCACCCAAGCCGAAGGTGGACAGCGCCATCGTGCGCTTCACCCCGCGCGATCCCTCCACCCTGCCTGTGTATGAGCGGCGCAACTTTGAGAAGCTGGTGCGCATGGGCTTCAGCCAGCGTCGCAAGCAGATGAAGAACCTGCTGCCCCCGCCTCCTAGCAGTTGGGAGGCTTTGACCGAATCTCTGCAAATGCCGGTGACCATGCGCGCGGAGGAGCTTTCCGTCCTCCAGTGGGTGAATCTCTCGCGCTGGTATGAAGGCCGCCAGTCCGCCGATGCAGGCCAGAAGGCCACCGAGATGTTCGACGTGGTGAATGAGCGCAATGAAGTCGTCGGCCAAAAGCCGCGCGGTGAAGTGCATGCCCAGGGCCTGCTGCACCGGGCCGTGCATGTCTTTGTCATCAACCCTCGCGGCGATGTCTTCCTGCAGATGCGATCCCACCTCAAGGACGTGTCCCCGCTGAAATGGGACAGCAGCGCGGCTGGCCACCTGGACGTGGGCGAAAGCTACGCCGCCTGCGCCATCCGTGAAGTGCGTGAGGAGGTGGGCCTGGAAATCACCAGCACCGAGCTGGCAGCCCAACTGCCTGCCGGGGAGCATACGGACCACGAATTCGTGGAACTCCACATCGCCCGTCACAATGGACCCATGCGCTGCCTGCCGGAGGAAGTGCCGTATGGAGAGTGGTTTACTCCCGCCCAGATCACGGCCTGGGTGGAGGCCCGACCGCAGGACTTTGCCAAGGGGTTTGTCACCTGCTGGAAAGCCTGGCTGAAATCCTCAGCTCCCGCCGTCTAGACGGGAGCCTGTTCCATCCATCATGCTGGCTGGCGGAAGACGGTCACCACGTCTTCATAAAGACCGGTCTGGTGGGTCACGCCTGCGTGGGTGAACTCCTTGAAGGAGGCCACGATCTCAAAGCCGCGCTTCTTCAGCAGGTCCAGCATGGCCTCATGGGTGAGGTTACTGCGCCAGCCGCCCAGGCCACCGCCCACACTGCCGTGATGGATGATGCCGACGGCTCCAGGCTTGAACACCCGGCGAAACTCATCCGCATAGCGTTCCACCTCGGCTTGGTTGATGTGGACGAAGACGTCAAAGCTCCACAGCGCATCCATGCTGCGGTCTGGCACGCCGGAAAGGTCGTTGCCGGAGCCGACCATGAACTTGGCCTTGCCCGTGCTGGCAAACTTCTCCGAGCAGACTTCCACGCAGGAGGCGGAGATGTCCACACCCAGCAGGCCATCGGAACGCTGGATGAGTTCGCCCGTCCAGCGGCCACCGCCAGGGCCGATCTCCAGCACCTGCCCGCCCTGGGGCATGTAGCCACGCAGCACGTGCTCGATGATGCCCGTCTTCCAGGCCTCGTTCGGCGTCCATTCTTCACCACCGGCTTGCCAGTCCCAGGCTTCCCAGATGGCTTTGTTAAGCGCGCGGCTGTTCATTCCGGGCACGCCGTCACGGCGGCGGATGTGGTCCATGAGCTTGAAGGCACGGGCCCCCACGGCGCTGGCGATATAGTAGGTGGCAAAGGCGGCGCACCAGATGAGGCCGTTCTCCTTGACGATGAGCCAGGCGAGGCTCAGTTTTTTTCCTAACGAGATGTGGCGGCGGTTATCGACGATGTCCTTCATTGCAGAGTGCCCGGTGTTTCGCACGGTTCATAGCTACGGTCAACGCATGATCAGCCTCCTTGCACAGGTGGCATCAATGCGACCTCACATTGAGGATACAAAAGTTCGG
Organism: Verrucomicrobiales bacterium; assembly: GCA_003453085.1. Classification (GTDB taxonomy): domain Bacteria; phylum Verrucomicrobiota; class Verrucomicrobiia; order Verrucomicrobiales; family Verrucomicrobiaceae; genus Prosthecobacter. The sequence continues at coordinate 238 of DMMK01000503.1, read as the reverse complement.
TCCTTTTCACATAAGTCTGGTTCACAGCCACCAGCAGGCTGGCATCCCACTCGCCCAGCTTGGGCCAGCGGCGATAGAGGTTTTCCAGCAGATCTGCCACGGTGGCACCCTCAGGCATCTGCCAGTTGATCTCTTCGTTGCCAGTGATGTCCCGAAGGACGGAGAAGAAAAGCACGCGTGTAATCATGGTTTTAGGATGCCGATGCACGGCAGGTTGCGGAAACGGCCCTGATAGTCC
>DMMK01000504.1 GCA_003453085.1 Verrucomicrobiales bacterium | reverse complement strand
GGCCCCACGAGGTCAATGCTGGTGCGGGACCAACCGGGTGGGGCGACCATGGGCAGCTCCCCCTCTGCCGCAATGCAGCGGCCTTCCTTGACATCGGCCACGCGCCAGTCTTCGCCGTCGATTTTGACGATCTGGCCGGCGGGCACGTCCTCCTGCACAAGGGGCAGTTTCACGCTGTGGGCAAAGCTGACCATGTAGAAGCCCATGACCTCCGCCACCCAGCCATAGGTGCCCTGGCCAAAGTCGGCGCACCATTCCGTCCAGGAGCCGTCGCCATAGTGCAGGCGCATGCGACCGATGAGGGTGAAGGCGCGGCCCTGCCAGTGGCCCTGGGTGCCGATCTGAAGAGGGGAGAGATCGGGCGGCAGCTCGGCCACGTGGCCAAAGGTGGCTACCTGGAAATCCTGGCGAACGACGATGGAGCGGCAGTGGCCGCAGACAGAAGAGAGACTGATGGAGGAGCGAAACTCGACCGGTGCCCCGCATTGCGGGCAGTCGTAGCGGCGGCTGGCGTAGGTCTGATCAGTCGTCGAGGAATCCACGCGCCCATTGAAGCGGATGCTGTGGAAGATTACAAATTACAATTATCGTCCGGGAATGGATCTTGGCAGGGGGGACCAGGTGCCGGATTCCCAATCGAGCACTTCGAGGCCGTGAAGCTGCTTTTTATAATCGTAGGGGCTGGGCTCCACCGTGGCATAACCGGGGTAGTAGTAGCGGCAGCCGAGGGACTGGCTGTGCTGGATCTCTTTGAGCAGCGTGTAGGTACCCAGGCTGCGAGGGGAGTGGTCCGGCTCAAAGAGGCCATAGACGGCGGAGGTGGCCTCCTGGCCGATGTCTAGGTAACTGATGGCGATGAGCTGATCCCCCGCATACACACGACATTCCTGGCAGGGGCAGGGAACGGTGGCGGGGGTCTCGGAAAGGAAGGTGTCGAGGTCGTCTGGGATGTTGTCCTTGAAGCGGGCCTTGTGGCGCTGGAACATCATGCGGGCCTGCATGGAAAGGGTGGCAGGCACGAACTCGTGGCGCAGGTCCTCATTTTTGCGCAGCACTCGGCGCTGGCTTTTGCTGAGGATGAAGTTTTCCAGATTCAGCCGCAGCGGGGTGATGGTACGCACACCGCCATCATCCACGCTGAGGCTGTAGCGGTAAAAGCTGGGGCCAAAGTGACGCCAGCCAGCCTCCCACAGACGATCCATGATCTCCGGCGGGACGGAGGGGCAGTGAAAGGCCTGGTTCAGGATGGCAGACATGTTCAGCAGAAATCCGGCCCTGGGGGGACGGGAAGAGGAGGTGCAATGACCGCGCATCTCCGGGCTTGTGCAACTGGTCTGTGCAGCCGGTGCAGGGGCGGACCTCAACTGAACTTGCCGCGCACGTAGGCCTCGGTCTGCGGATCCTGCGGAGTGTTGAAGAGATCTAGCGTGGGGCGGAATTCGATGAGCCTGCCCAGGTAGAAAAAGGCGGTGCGGTCGGCACAGCGGCGGGCCTGCTCCATGTTGTGAGTGACGATGACGATGGTGAACTCCTTTTTGAGGCCGATCATGAGTTCCTCGATCTTCAGCGTGGCCACGGGATCCAGCGCGGCGCAGGGCTCATCCATCAGCAAAATCTGGGGGCGGTTGGCGATAGCGCGGGCGATGCAGAGGCGCTGCTGCTGGCCGCCGGAAAGGCCAAAGGCGCTCTCATGCAGCTTGTCCTTCACCTCATCCCAGAGGGCGGCACCACGCAGGCTCTGCTCCACCACCTCATCGAGTTCGCTTTTGCCGTTTCGCCCGGCGACGCGGAGGGAGAAGATGACGTTTTCGTAGATGCTCTTGGGGAAGGGGTTGTACTTCTGGAAGACCATGCCCACGCGCTTGCGCAGGGAGATCACTTCTACGGTGGGATCATAGAGGCTCTGGCCATCAATGAAGATGTCGCCTTCATGCTTGATGCCATCCACCAGGTCATTCATGCGGTTGATGTTGCGCAGGAGGGTGGTCTTACCGCAGCCGGAAGGGCCGATGAAGGCCGTGATCTCGTTTTCCGGGATGTCCAGGCAGATGTTGTGCAGCACTTGTTTGGCCCCGTACCAGAAAGAGAAACGGTCCACACGAATGAAGGGGGAAGAAGGCATGACGGAGAGGCTGCGAAAAGGCTGCGGCGGCACCGCAACCAAGGGGCATGATGAAGCCAGCATTTAGACGATCTCTTGCAAGCACAAGCAAGTGACAAAACAGTTTCCGTCAGGAGTCCTCGGCATGTGCGCGGATAGCCGCTGATGAAGCACTTTGGAAGGTGACTCTTGGTCTGGCAAAAAGGAGGCGCGGTAGGAGCCGCGGACGCCATCTGGAAGCCTGTCCACAAATGCGCACATCCTCTGTGAGACTAGGCATTCTGAAATCAGCATGAGTACGAGTGGTTTGTGAGTACATGGGTGGATAGATTTCGTCCATTCCTACGCGAGAGAGATATTTTGAATTTGGAAGCCAAAGGAAACAAAAAGTAACAATTGGATGCCAATTTTGACCACAATTTCAATCAACTTAGGAAATACAGTTATTTGAATGTGGTCTTATCGGAATAAAAGTGTGTAGTCTTTGGAGAAATGGTGTCATTTCGGCTACATCCAAGCGGTCGTTTTGGATATTTTGTATCTTATGTACAAATTGGTTGATCAATATTTGATCGTGTGATTTGCTTTTTTTTGTAGGCAGAAAAAGTCGGCTCACCCAAAAATCGTTGCAATATGCTCAAAAAACAGACTTCGTTGTTATGGAAATTATTGCCAGTCTTGGTGGTATTTTTCTCTTTCTTGAAAGGTGATATTCAAGCAACCCCAACCATCGTTTTGGGCACGGAAAATGGAGCCAGCACTAGCTCTGTCAGTGCCGCCGGAGGCTTGACTTGGAC
>DMMK01000164.1 GCA_003453085.1 Verrucomicrobiales bacterium | reverse complement strand
CCTGATCATGAAAGGCCGCACCGTCGCCATCATCCCAGCCCGCGGCGGCAGCAAACGCATCCCCCGCAAAAACATCCGTGAGTTCGGTGGTCGCCCCATGATTGCTTGGTCCATCCAAGCCGCCTTGGAAAGTGGCGTGTTTGATGAGGTTATCGTTTCCACAGATGATCCTGAGATTGCCCAGGTCGCCCGTGAATATGGTGCCCAGGTTCCTTTTTTGCGTCCTCCTGAAATTTCAGGCGATCAGGTCGGTCTGAATCCCGTTTTAAAGCATGCTCTAAACTGGCTGGAAATGGAAGGAGGCGGACGTCTAAGTTGCTTAGGTTGCATCTATGCCACAGCTCCATTTTTGAGGGCCTCAGATCTATGCGAGGCCTTTGAGCGCCTGAGTGAAAAACCAGAAGCTGAGTATGTGCTTTCCGTTTGCACGTTTCCATCTCCCGTGCAGAGGGCTATGACTACCAACGAGGTGGGAGAAATCCGTTTCATGTGGCCAGAACTGCGCCTGACTCCTTCGCAAGCCTTGCCAGAGTGTTTCCATGATGCAGGGCAGTTTGTCATCGGTAGAGCGACTTCCTTTTTGCAGCAGGATTCCGCGCTCAGTGGCCACTGCCTGCCTTTTGTCCTTCCGCGCTATCGTTGTCAGGACATTGACACGCCCGAGGACTGGGAACAGGCACTCCATCTCTTCTCTGTCCTGCAAGCGACTTCCGCCTCATGAGCACCCAGCCAAGCTTGCTGCTCTTTTTAGTGGAAGCTTCCCCACAAGTCGGCACGGGACATCTCCGTCGTTGCGCCACCCTGGCGAGACATCTCAACTCTTTAGGCTGGCAGACTGAGTTTCAAATATTAGGCTATCCTTCTGAATTATTACCGCCAGCAGCGCTTTCCAGCATCTTGGGAGACTTGCTCTGGCAGACATTTAACACGCCCGTTTCACGTCCCGCTGAGGCGGCCATTGTGGATGTCACCCCAGCACTTCAAAAAATGGCTGTTGCATGGTGCCATGATCAAAAGATCCCTAGTCTGGCTTTGGATTACTTGCAGCCGGATCTGCTACCAGATGAAGTCGTCACTTTACGAGATCTCAGTGGGCTCATGCAAGAGGTCTTTGAGGAGGCTAAGCGTCCACAGGCTTATCATGAAGGCGTGGATTATGCTATGATGCGTCCGAGCATTCTGCAGCAGCGGGCCACTGCTCCCTTACCAGGACAAAACGGAGTACTGGACGTCCTGGTGACGCTCGGTGGAGCAGATCCCAAGGGGTTAACGCTGGAAGCCATCGACCTGCTGCGCCCTTGGCGAAATAGGCTGGATCAGGTCATGATCGTCCTCGGCCCTGGAGTCGGTAACGAATTGGAAACTCAAGTCCGCCACCAGGCGGCTCAACTTGCTTTTAATACCGTTAAAGACCCTAACAATTTTGACGAATTACTCAGCCGCACGGACCTCATTTTATGCAACGGAGGGGGGACGGTTCTGGAGGCTCTGTTCCTAGGACGCCTGGTTGCCGTGCTCCCTCAGACCGATGCGGAATTTTCGTTTAGCGCTCCATTTTGTCAGCAACAAGCTAGCGTATGGGCCCGCGAAATCGGTCAAATCATTGAAACCACTGAACAAGAGCGGCTTGAGTTCGCCCACCGTGCTGCCAGTATCGTGGATGGCAAGGGGCTTACCCGCCTTACGGCTGTGATTAGCAGCCTTGCCAATCTCAAAAACTGACGTCCTGAATGAAAGAAAAGATTCTCTTTGTAGCCGCTGGCTTAGCCCAGGCCCCTGCCATCAGGGAGGCCCAATCGATGGGCTATGAGGTGGGGGCTATGGACGGAGATGCGGCTGCACCAGGACTGGCTGATGCACCGACCACCTATGTGGCCAATATTCTTGATGCCCAGGAAATCATCCGTGTAGCACGTGAGTTTGGGGCCCAGGCGATAGTCAGTGTCTGCTGTGACGTCGCGATGGAGGCCGTGGCGATTGCTTGCCAAGAGTTAAAACTTCCGGGTATTCCTTTGGAGGTGGTGCGTGTTTCGAGAAGCAAGCTTTTGCAGAGGGAGGCTATGCGCCGAGAAGGACTTATGGTGCCGCAATTTGCTGCCGTTCAGACGGGCGATGCTGCGCTGGCCACCTGGGACACATTTAAAACGGCAGCCGGTGTCATCAAACCCGTGGATGCCTCCGGCAGCCGGGGCGTCAGCTACGTCAATGACAGGAATCAAGTCATCTCTGCTTTCGAATTGGCAAAGCAGAATTCTCGCTCAGGTCAGGTCATGGTGGAATCCTTCATGCCTGGCATTGAGTACAGTGTTGAAGCCTGGGTGGTCGAGACCAATGTGCATGTCTTAGCCACCTCCATGAAGGTGCGCACCCAGCCCCCTTACCTCTTGGACCGCCAGGTGCATTTTCCAGATGATTTGTCTCCGGAACACCGACAAACGATGATCGCCCATGCCATTCGCGCCATCCAGGCTTGTGGCTTCCGTGATTGCCCGGTGCATTTGGAGTGCATCTATTCCCCTGAGGGCCCCATGATTGTCGAACTCGCCGCACGTGGGGCTGGTTTCAAGGTGTTCACAGAAATGCTGCCCCGTGTGACCGGCCTTTCCACGGCCAAGGCCAGCATCCAGGCAGCCCTGGGAGAAGCGCCTGAGCTACCAGATCTACACCATGGCCAGAGTGCATCCCTGGTTTTCATTGACCCCGTTCCAGGTGAGTTTGTC
>DMMK01000379.1 GCA_003453085.1 Verrucomicrobiales bacterium | reverse complement strand
ATTTCAGGCTGGGTCTCGGGGGAGGGACTCGGCTCGGACATGGGTGGCTTGTTTTTTGAGGGGGTTGAATGAGTTGGGGAAAGCAGGGCTGCAACCTCTTCGGGGACTGTCAAAGACAGGTCCACCCAGGGAAGCAGGGAGGGGATTATGCCGCCTTCTGCAGGGCAATCAAGGTGATGTCGTCATGGGAGCGTTTGCCGCCCAAAAACTTGTCCACATCCGCGATAATGCCATCAATGACGGCTTTGGCCCCCTGCGGAGCCAGGGTAGCTAGGTTGGTGTGGATGCGTTCTTCACCAAATTCGAGGCCTTTGCCGTCGAGGGCTTCATTGACGCCATCGGTGTAAAGCAGGAGGCAGTCCCCGGGATTCATCTGGAAAGTGAGGTCTTTGGTGACGCGCTCAAAGACGTCGCCTTTGTCAATGCCCACGGCGAGGCCGCCGCTGTGCAGGCTTTCGACCTTGCCGGTGGCCTTGCGCCAGATGAGCGGGAGAGTGTGACCGGCGCGGGCCAGGGTGATCTGATCCGTCGCCGCATCAAAGACGAGGTAGATCATGCTGATGAACATGTCTTCGCGGATGTCCGGGGCCAGTTGCCGGTTCACGGCCCCCAGAACGGCGGCGGGGGAGGGGCTGCTGTCGGAATTGCTGCGCAGGATGCTGCGGCACATGGCCGTGATAATGGCTGCGGCAGTGCCTTTGCCGGAAACATCGGCAATGACGACGCCATGGCGGTTCCCGGCGAGGGGGATGTAGTCGTAGTAATCCCCGCTGAGCACCTTGGCCGGGATGTTCCGCCCTGCGATGGTGTATCCCTGGAGGATCGGATCGCTCTCTGGAAGAAGGATGCGTTGAATGTCGCTGGCGGCGCGCAGTTCTGCCTCGATCTGTTTTTTCTCGGAGGCGGCCTGGTGGGCCATGGCATTGGCCAGGGCAAAGGCGGATTGTTCAACGATGGACTTGAAGACTTCGAAGTCGTTGGCGTTGTAGGTGCGCACGCCTTTGGGCGAGGTCACGGCCAGGACGCCGAGTTTTTTCGGGCCGAAACTTAGGGGGCCGATCAGGGTAGTGATGTTGTTTTGAAAGCTGCTGGCCTGGTTCAGCCGGGGGTCTTTGCGCAGGTCTTCAATGATTTCGGGCCGCTGATTGACAAAAACACTGCCGATGATGCCTTCGTCCAGGCGGAGGGAATGCAGGCGCAGGAAGCTGAGCAGGGCCGAGCCGTTGGCCTTGCCCATGGCGGCGATGCGCTCAGGCAGGTCGATGAGCGGAGCCGAGTGGTCTGAATGAAAGCGAGGAACCAGGGATTTGCCTGTGGGATCCAGCAGGTAAAGGGCACCGCCATTGCTCTCCAGCACTCGCATGGCCCCTTCCACGATGAGGCGGTACATGGTGGACTGGCTGTCTTCCCGCGTGATGGCCTCGCCGAGATCGTGAAGGAAGCCGAACATGCGGCGCTCTTCCTCGACGATGGCCTGCTCTTCCTTCAGCAGATCCTGGATGGCTTGGTCTTTTTTCTTCGAGATGATCACCAGGGCAGCGACGCAGCCTGCAAGCAACAGGCTCAGCACAGTGATGATGATGATGCTCATGGTTCAGGATTGTCGGGCGGCGTGCCAGCCTTGGGACTTTTCGAACCAAGGCGGAGTGGGCAACCCTCAGGAGGTGGCCAGTTCTGGCTGTTCCTCAAGCTCCTTCTCTAAAAAATAAATCACATCGCGGAAGCGGCCCTCGTTGATGTTGCTCATGTCGGCCAGTGTCTGATGGGCCTGGAGCACATGCTGGGTGTGCTCGAGTTTGCAGCTGGCACCTTTTTCCCCGCAGGTGGCGAGCTGGGCGCAGGCCAGTTCACGTTCTTCCGGCCAGGCATTTCCCTGGGTGTCCACAGACATGATGTGGTCCAGCCCCAGGTCAGAGAGCAACTGTAGGTTGCGGGCATTTGCGTTCAGAACGCTGAGGGAACCGCCATTTTTTTCCCTCAGGTGCAGGGCAGCCCCGGTGAGGGTGCCGAGAAAGGTGGAATCCATCATCGGACATCGTTCCAGATCCACCACCAGATCGTGAGTGCCATTGGCCACGACGGCCTGGAGGGCTTTTTTGACCTGGACGGAATTTTGAAAAGTGCCACGTCCCTCCACCCGTAACCAAAAAACTTTGCCTATCCGGCCTACAAGAATGGTAGATGGAGCAATCACGGCAGTCAGGAAAAGTTCTCGAGAATCAATTCGCTTCAGAGCCCCGGCCAGATGCAGCCTCTACCAAGCATTGTCGGCTGGCTGTGGGCCAGGCGGACGTTTTGGAGGAGGATTTCATGGGGGGATGAAAGCGGGTCAGCAGGTTTAGTTCCACAAATAGGACTGCTGGCTGGCCAGCTCTTCCTTACCTCGCAGAAGCGTCACCTTCCAAGCTGTGACGCGTCCGGACGTATTGTATTCACTGCCACTGACCTGAAATTTCGAACGGTGAGTGCGGCCGATGTCGGTCACTTCCTCTTCCAGCACCTTGGCATCCAGTCCGGTATTGGCCTGACGATACTCAAAACGCACGGTCACGGGCTGGGTGCGGTCATTCACCTTCCAAAAAATCGTGTAGTAGTGGCCAAAGCGATCCGTCACCTCGGCGCGGGTCACGGCACCGAAGAGGTGGTAATCGCGCTCAAACTGCACGGCGGGGTCAATCGTGCTCACCGGATTGCCCGGGGCCAGGTGATAATACTTCACCTTGGAAATCTGCCCCCCGGTTCCGACGCTGACAGAAGAGCAGGAGGCGGAGAAAGTCGCCAGCAATGCCAGGGCGAAAAAACGACAAAAGAATGAGCGTGACGCGGAGGCCATGAAGTGGGGAGTAATATTGGGGGCTGCTGGGCCGATGTCAATGCTTCCCGAGGCTTTTCGCAGACGTACAAAAGCCCGTTGATGAAGGGAACCTGTCGAAAGCTCAAAAATTCGGTTGCCGCGGGCCTGAGGTGTGGCATGATCGTCGCCCCCGATGCCGGACCGTTTGATCTTCTGAGATCACATCCGCGCGGCAGAGACAAAACTTCAGCAGACAACGTTATGGCATACGCAATCTTCAAAACTGGTGGCAAACAATACAAGGCTTCCGTGGGCGACTTCGTCGACGTGGAAAAGCTGGAAGTTGCTGAAGGTGAAACCGCTTCCTTCGATCAGGTGCTGGCCGCCGGCGAAGGCGCAGACATCAAGATCGGTGCTCCTACCGTCGCTGGCGCTACCGTTGAATTCAAAGTGCTGAAGCAGTTCAAGGCTGCCAAGGTCACCGCTTTCAAATTCAAGAAGCGCAAAGGCTACCATCTCACCAAAGGCCACCGTCAGCCGCTTACCCGCGTGCAGGTCGTCTCCATCAACGCTTAATTTCAATCATCTCACCTACACGAGGATCAAGTCATGGCTCATAAGAAAGGTCAAGGAAGTGTCAAAAACGGTCGCGACAGCAACAGCAAGCGTCTCGGCGTGAAAAAATTTGGCGGTGAGAGCGTCATCTCCGGCAACATCATCATCCGTCAGCGCGGCACCAAGTGGGTCCCTGGCGCCAATGTTGGCATCGGCCGTGACCACACCCTTTTCGCCCTGGTGGACGGGCGCGTTCGTTTCGACAAAGATGGTCGTCGGGTCAACATTGATGAGGCTGCTCTTCAGGCCTAATCAGTTCCGCATTTCTCTTGTTGATCTTGAGCGGGCTCCATTGTGAGCCCGCTTTTTTTATGCCTCGCTTTCTGTGGCATGAGTATGCCGCACAACTCATCCAGGTGATTCCATGACGCGCACCGGTCTGGCCCGCGCCCTTTCGAAACTGGGCCACTGCTCCCGCAGCCAGGGTTTTGCCCTCATCAAAGCCGGGCAGGTGACCTTGAACGGACGCGTCTGCCGGGATCCTGAGCAGCCGGTGCGGCTGGGGCAGGATGTCATCCAGGTCGCTGGAGATGCCGTGGCTGCGGCCGCACGGGTGTACGTGATGCTGAACAAACCCCGGGGGCTCGTCACCACGGCCAGCGATGAAGAAGGGCGGGCCACTGTTTATGAATGTTTTCATGAAGCCGGACTGCCGCATGTTTCCCCCGTCGGGCGGCTGGACAAGGCGAGCGAAGGCCTGCTGCTGTTCACCAATGACAATACCTGGGCCAACGGCATCACCGACCCGGAAACGCATGTGGAGAAAACTTACCATGTCCAGGTGGCCAGCCTGGTGGATGAAGATCTGCTGCAACGCCTGCGGGCCGGAGTGCGGATGGACGGTGAAAGCCTGCGCCTGCTGCGTGTCTCCGTGCTGCGAACAGGCGTGAAGAATAGTTGGTTAGACGTGACCCTGGACGAAGGTAAAAACAGGCATATCCGTCGCGTGCTGGAGGCGCATGGGCTGGAGGTGCTGCGTCTGGTGCGCGTATCCGTCGGCAGCTTGATTCTGGGTGAGCTGGGCAAAGGAAGCTGGCGTCATCTGCTCCCGCATGAGGTCCAGACTTTGAAAAGGATGAAGGGCGATCTGCCATGATTTGGAAGCACTTTGCTTGTTAGGTTGGTTATCTGGCTCATTTCAATCAGCAGGCTCCTTCCGCATGTCCTCCAAGATGGTCGCGTGAATGACTGATGTTGGCCTTGGGGACCCTTCATCCTTTAGGCCCATAGAAACTTTTTTGTCATTCACAGGAAATGGCTGAATATCGGAAACGTGAGTGACTGAACCTGATCTTGAAGGCGCTTTCCGTGCATTTTTGTGGTCAGAGAGCTGTAAAACCACTTTGCGTTTTGCAATTTTGAGAAGGAAAATGGCCTCTATTTATTCGGTTAAATAGAAATCACATAATTTCCATTGCAAATTATCAATTTTGATAGCAAAATGGACTTGTTCTTCTACGACTAGGTCAAAGATATGCGGAAATTCAAAATTGAGAATGTTATGAAACCCCAGCTTTTGCTTTTCAGCCTGTTTTCAGCTCTATCTTTCGTGCAGTTTGCCCAGGCGGATATCCTGCTTGGGGCTCCTGGAGTGACTGCGGGGACGCGAATTGCCACCAAAGTTCCTTTCAAAATCGACCACCAACTCAGCGATGCCTATAAGTTTGTATTTTCCGGCATTCAGGCCAAGGGTGATACCCTGGGAGCACCTGGTTCTTCCGGAACCAATGGCAACGGTGGGCAGTTTCACCTGAAGGCCAGTGTTTCCGGTGGCAGTGGCTGCAACACATCGGAGAAGGTCGGTCAGATTGAATTTCGCAACATTCAGGACTACAACACCGCCCCGCTGAAGACGATTCTGATTTCTCCAGTGGCGGTTTTCAAAGCCACCACGGCACCGATTGACATTGATATCACGTGGCAGGGAGGCGGCAATGCGCACAAGCCCAACGGCATTTTCAACGTGCTTGGCGAATATCAGAAGGATCCGCCCATTCCTACGGGATCACTCACCTTTGCCACCGGCGAATGGATTCTTGAAGACAGCCCGAATCCTGAGGGAGTGGCGAAAGTGGTCAGAGAATAAAGCTGGCGGCCCTGGATGGCAACGCAGCAAGAGCCCCCCTCAAAATGAGTTCAATGGTCACATTCAAGCCTGCTTGGCAGTGCTTCAATTTGGCGATCACAGCCCTGGCTGTTATTGCCGCAGCTCCTTTGGCTGCGCAGGAGCGGCCAGTCGTAGCTGCACGTGATGTGATCACGGAAGATTCATTGAGACAAAAAGTGGCGGCGACTCCGTCTTTGAAATCCCAGTTGGAAGCTCAGGCCAAACCAGTCGTGGGCAGGCCGCCATCCGTGGAAAGTTCCTTGTGGGCAAAATCCATCATCATTAGCGATGGGGAAAAATACACGTTGGTGCCGGTGGGCTCCATTCTGCATCTGCCCGCGTCGCTTCGGGCTCATGTGGTGGCCAAACCGCAGGGCGATTTCACCTTTTGGCCTAGCTTTCTCAAGCGCAACAGTTCCTGGCTGGCTGGTCATGAAGTGTCTTTGGGCATGTCGCGAGGCAATGCCCGGGAGGCGAAGGAACTCTTTAAAAACATCGCCACTGATCCGCGCCTTTTGGTGGCGGTTTATAAGGGCGGCCCCATCACCATTTTAGAACCTGCAGAAGAAAATCCGGCCGCAAAAAAACCGTGAATTATGAATTTTAGACACGTTTTTTTTACTTTTTTCACCACGGCGGCGACGGCCTTGGCTCAAGACCCTGAAGCCTGGGTTCGCCAGACGGATTTGGCCACCGGGCAGATTTATGACACCCCGATCACCGGGACGGGGGGCAGCTACACGGCTCCTGTTCGTGTGAATGAAACGGGTTCCCTGTATGAACTTTTCGCCCGTGGCACAGCCTGGGATACGAACATCTACCTGCTGGATACGAAGCTTATCGGCACCTACAATCCTGTCGCCACCATTGCTATTAATTCAGAGGATGATTATGTGCGTGGCGATCCTGCGGGTACCACGTTCGTCAAGCGCACGCGGGCGGACCGTCCCTTCACCGTCAACATTCATGTGGAAGGCTTGGTGGATGGCAGCACGAGCACGGCGGAACGTACAGTTTATCTCGCCGTCAACGGACGTAATTTTGATCCGACGACTTATTCAGGCTTGAATCAGCCGCAGTACCTGGTGGAAGACGCCAATCTCGAAAACGACGATTATGTCTTTGGCCCCTTGTATCACAAGCTCACTTCTCCCACGCTGAGTTCCGGCAATGGAGAGCAAAGTTTCACCATCGTGCGTTACGCCTCCTACCAGGTGCCGGACACGATCCTCCTTCAGCCAAAAATCGAGATCTGGCCTGTTTCGACAGCAGCCGTCGCAAACGTCAGTTCGGGCCAAGTGTTCATTGACCGCATTCCGTCCATCGTTGTGTCTTTGCAGCATCTGTATCCGGATTCCCGCACCTATGTGCAAGTGTACAAAGGTGGACAGGTGCTGGGCACCGAAGGGACGCTGATCAATGGTACAGAGCGCCGATTTGGTCGATACTACAATCCTGAGCAGGTCGAAGAGCCGACGAATGTGCCGCAGAGCTTTTCCATCTCGATTGATGATCTATCCAATTACACGCCGGACGACAGCCAGTACACGTTGGAGGTCATCACTCACACGCCCTTTTTTAACCGGGCTCCCGAGCGCCTGTTTTATGTGACGTTTGAAGTGGACCGCGTCATCAGTTCCCGTGGGCAGATCAGCACTCAGGAGGTGGGAACCGGGCCATGAAGTCAAGGCTTCGCCCAGGCTTTCATAGCCGACAGGGGAGCCTTTTGATCGAAGTCTCCGTCGCGCTGGGTCTCACCACCATGCTGGCCCTGGTACTCATGCGTGCTTCGCTGCTGGCCATCTCGGGGAATCAGTGGTCCATCATGCAAACTTTGACGGATGCCTATCTGAGCCGGGAGACGGCCCTGGCCAACCGAATCCCTTTTGCGGATGTGGCGGGCGATACCTCGGCGTGGCCGGCTCAGGCTGCCGGAGCGACAGTGGCGAGCGAACAGACGGTGACTTTGGGGCGCCTGCCTGGCGGGCAGGGGGTGTCTGCCGTGCTGCGGCGCTTTCGCACCTCGGAGACCGGAGACAATCAGTCCATCGCCATGGCTGTCTGGCGACTGCATTCGGTGCTGACATACCGGATCGGCGAAGATGAATACACCAAGAGCCGATCCATCCTGCGAGTGCAATGAAACGCCTCACTCCATCATCAAAGGCACGCCGTCGCGGCTTCACGCTCATGGAGATTTCCACAGCGATGGGGCTGATGGTCATGCTCAGCGGGGCGCTGGTGGTGATGCTGCAGCAGCATCTCACTTTCATGGCCCTGGCTCAGCGTCAGTCGTTCCTGGCTGAGGAGGCGCCGAAGATCGGCAACATTCTGGGCCGCATCTTTCAGCAGGCGGACCACTACTTCATCTACACCAACCGGGAAGGGGCGCAGGGCGGGGAATCCCCGATCCTCACGGGAGGTGGAGCAGTGCGGTTGTTTTTCAAAGGGACGGCGCAGACGACAACGGAGCGGATCATTGCGGCTGAGCCGGCTGCCGGAGGCACCAACCTGCGTTTTTATGCCCTGCAGGAAGATGGCAGCATGACTTCGTGGCTGATTTGTCAGGGACTGCAGGCAGCGACTTTCCGGGCCGATGAAGGCATTCTCATGGCAACCCTGACGGGGCCTAACGGCGAAGAAATCAGCTACTGCGGAGGTGCCCGATGAGAATACTTTTACCAAAGCGCACTTTTGGTTATGCCGCGCTGCCCATTGTGACAGGGCTGGCGCTGATGCTGACCTTCAGCCTGACGATGCTTTTCAAGAAGACGCTGATGAATCGGGATCAGGCTTCGAAGACGCAGTTGCGCATGGACTACCACCAGCGTGAGGAAGCGCTGCTGCGAGCCCTGGTGGCGGTGTTTCCCAACCGGGCGATCGAGTGCATGAAAGCCAATCTGGCGGAAGGGGATAGGCATGACTGGAATGCCATTTTCAGCGAGGCGATCACGCTTTCCTCGGCCTCGAACAGACTGTCGCCCGAAATGTTGCAGGCCCAGGGCCTGCAACATTTCGGGCG
>DMMK01000610.1 GCA_003453085.1 Verrucomicrobiales bacterium | reverse complement strand
GGGGCGAGATCACCGCCCGCAATCACCCCGACGGCGGGGCCGAGGTGGCCCTCGAAATGAAACGCGTTTTTTGAGCAGTTGTCTTTGCCAGAACCGCCCCGCTCGCTGACCTGTGGGCCGTCCCTCGAGTCACCGTCCCCGCATGACCTGCCTGATCATTGATGATGAACCCCAGATCCGTCGCCTGCTGCGGCTGGCCTTGGAATCACGCGGCTACACTGTGCGCGAGGCCGAGGCAGGACAGTTAGGCCTACAAGAGGCGGCCTTTCATAAACCGGATGCCATCCTGCTGGACCTGGGCCTGCCTGATATGGACGGTCTCGAAGTGCTGAAACGCCTTCGTGAATGGAGCGACGTTCCCGTGCTGATCCTCAGCGTTCGTGATCAAGAAAGCATCAAAGTCGCCGCCTTGGAAAAAGGTGCCGATGACTATGTGACAAAACCCTTTGGCACAGCTGAGCTCATGGCCCGCCTCACCGCCATCACCCGGCGGCAGCGTAGCGTGGAGCCAGCCGAGATTACCCTCGGCCCTTTGCATATCAGCCTTGTAGATCACGCCGTCACGCTCGCAGGGCAGGACGTCAAGCTCACGCCGACCGAATATGCTCTGCTGAAGGCCCTTGCCCGGCATCCGGGTAAAATCATCACCCAGCAGCAGCTCCTCAAAGCCGTGTGGCCAGGCATGAACGTGGAGCAAACTGCCGCCCTTCGCGTGCATATAAATCACCTCCGCACCAAAGTCGGCAGCAGCGTGGAAATCCGCAATGAGCCGGGCATCGGTTACCGTATCCTTGGTTAGGCATCCTCACCCTTAAGGCCGCTTCCATCGAATGCGGAAGTATCCTTTCTTTTCCGTCAAATTGATAAAAAAGCTGCGGTTCACTGAGCCCACAGGATAAAGCGCATTATTATCCACCAGATTGAGAGGCCTCCAAGTGATGAGGTCGCGGCTGGTTTCCACGAGTGCTTGGCGGTTCGCCAACTGGGTAAAGGCGACCGTCATCCTACCACCAGCGATAATGATGGAATCGCAGCGCCAGCGGCTGGTCGAATCTTTGGGATCGGTCTTCAAAATGTACTCCTCCTCATTGATGTAGCCATCCCCGTCAGCATCCGCTGCGGCCAGTCCCGAAGGCCCCGGCTCTGGCCCGAACTGCTGCTCCAGCCATTGCGATAAAGTTTGGTAGCCCGCCAGTTCTTCAATCCATGCGGCTATTAATGCCTCACCTTCAGAGTCGCGGACTATGGACCCGACAGGCGGCATGCGAGTCAGGCTGCCAGCCTGTCCCTGCATCCTTTTCAGCAGCATGGAATGTTCCGCATCACCCGGCACGATCACCCGGCTGGCCGGGTCACTCCCCTGATTCACCAGCATGCCGTTGATGATCTGGCTCAGTGCGGTCGGTGAGGAGTGGCGCGCATCCCAGTTTCCCTGCGCACCGCCGCCCGGCTGATGACAGGGGGCGCAATTGACCTCCAAATAGGAACGCACCCGCCATTCCAGAGACTGGGTTGTGGCCGTGCTCAAGGCTGGCAGGTAGCGTGTCGAGGTCCCAGTATAACCTGTCATATAGCCGGTCTGAGCCAGCACCTCGATATGGCTGGACAGGTTGCCCGTGAACGTAGTCTTGCCGTTTAACTGCGCGGTATTAAAACTCAGCGCATAGCCTGCCGCCGCCGTGTGGCAGTTCAGGCACTCACCACGGGAGGGATACCGCCAAGATTGGCCCGAATTGGGGATGAGACTGGTCTCTCCATTTGCAGAGACCAAATCCGCATCGCTGTTGTCGGCACGCCATTTGTAGGTGAGCCCATAGACACCATCGGTGGTCTTCATCAGCACCCGAGTTTCCAGGCGCTTGTTCACATTCTGGTGAAGGATGTCAAAATGCTTTACCCACACCATGCCCGTGGGAAAGGTCCAGTTGCCCGCTTCATTGTAGCCGATTTTGGGGGCCGTTTCCTTGTGGGTATACCAGCGTCGTTTCGTCGCCCCATCACTCCAAAAACTGACATTGGGTTGATAAGCGACCACACCGGGATTCGGCGTCAGGTTGGGCAGATTGCTGAAGATCCCCACCTCAGAAAGCAAGGCGGGAGCATAATAGGGAGTGCCCCGCACCAGCTTGTAAAGATGCCCGTCATTGAGGCAGCAAAACAGCGGTTCCCCCGAACTGGGATCCACCCCGAAGTCCACAAGACCGGGCTTGTAAAACAATCCCAGCGCGGTCCACTGCCCCGGCGTGGTCTCCTTGAAGGCCCGGAAACTTCCCGAATAAATGTCCGACACCAGATAGCTCCCCACCAGTTCAGGGAAAAGGGTGCCGCGATACACCAGCCCGCCGCAAACGGAGGAACCATGCATGACCGGATTGTACGCCAGCGACCGAGGATAACTGATGATGGGAGCCACTGGCGTAAAGGCACTGCCGGAGGGAGGAGTATTCGTATTGCCTGCCGAGTCGTTGGGATATTTGGGCGAGTCATTGAAAGGCTGGTCTCCCTCCCGCCAGCTCCAGCCATAGTCGCCGCCGGCCACCACCAAATTCACTTCCTCACGAAAGTCCTGCCCCACATCCCCAAGGTACAAACGCCCCGTCTGCGCATCAAAGTTAAAACGAAATGGGTTCCGGAAGCCGGTGGCATAGATTTCATTTTTGACAGCCGACGCCGCGAAGCTGCGCCCGTGCCACGTCGTGCGCCCGATGAAGGGATTGTTGGCAGGCACCCGGTAAGTACCCGGATGGACACCTGAAGGGAAGGCGGTCGAGGCAGCCTGTGGCAGCGCCGATGGAGGCAGATTTCCGGGCAGACCGTTCACATCGAGGCGCAGTACCTGCCCCCAGAAGTTCTTTGTGATGAAACGGGCGTTGTTATACTCGTCGTTGCCGCCGCCTTCATCCCCTAACGAGACGTAAAGATAGCCATCCGGACCGAATCCCAGATCCCCCCCGTTGTGATTGCCGGCACGATCATACAAGGTCAGCATGGGAATCTCACTGGCCGGCAGAGCTGTGGTGGCCGAGCGGTAGGCCCCAGCCGTCCCGATGGCCTGAAAACGGGCCAGGCGCTGGTGCAGCTTCCCGCCGGCCTGAATGCTGTAATAGAGATAAAACCAGCCGTTCTGGGAATAATTCGGGTGAAAGGCCATGGCCAGCAGCCCATTTTCATTGTCTGTGCGCAGACTGCGACTGGCCTGCTGCAGATGAGGAGCGATATCCAAAAACAGACTTTTGGATGGATTACTGCCGCTCAGGCCGGTCACCCGCCAGATCTTACCACCGCGTTCGATCACATACAGGACTCCCGTCTCGCCAGGAGGATAGGTCGAGCCCATCGGCTGATCAAAAGGCAGAGAAGGAAAAGCCTGAACGATGCTGTATGTCTTTCCCGCCGTCGCCTCCGGTGGCGTCGAAGCCGGAAGGTACAAATGTGGATTTGCTACACGGGCTGACTGGCCCCACAGAACGGTAAGACCTGACAGTCCCAGGTACAGAAAGGACAGCAGCAGGATAAAACGGGGGGATGAACGCATACCAGGGGGGAACACAGACATTAATCAGGCGACCTATCTCCTGTAAAGAAAGGATCGCACTAGTCACGCCTTTTGGCCCTACCTGTTAGCCTCCACCCAGCACTACTCGCTTTTAGCCTTCGCCTTTTTCTTGCCTTTACCCTTTCCTTTCTCGCTGCTGTTGCTTTTCGAACCGGAGATCGAGGGCACCTCCATGTCTGGAGCCGGGAGCGCTGCCGCCAGCCGGGCCTTGGTTTTACTCATGTCGGCCTCAGTGGCCAAGTTCGTCCACTCGTTCGGGTCCTTGGAGTGGTCATACAGTTCCTCGCTTCCATCGGCGTAGCGGATGTAGCGCCAGCGGGCATCCTTCACTGCGTGATTGCCACGGCCATGCGTGCAGATGGCCACCTGTCCCCACGTGCTGACGGGGTCCTTCAGCAGAGGCATCAGGCTAGCCCCTTTGACATGCACCGGCAAAGGAAGACCTGTCAGTTCACACAGCGTGGGGTAAATGTTCAAGTAGTCCACGGGCGCTTTGCAAACACTGTTAGGCTTGGTGATGCCCGGGGCCACGATGGCACAGGAGGTACGGGTGGTTTCCTCCCAGAGGGCAAATTTGCGCCAGTGCTGCTTCTCCCCCAGCGCCCAGCCATGGTCCGTCCACCAGACGATGATCGTCTTGTCCTTACGCGGACTCGCATCCAGTCCATCCAGCAGGCGGCCCACCTGATCATCCAGAAAGGAAATGGTGGCCAGATACGCCTGCACCGCCTTTTTCCACTGGTCCCCCTTCAGCACCGCTGCGTGATCCCCCTGTGGTCTAGCCATCTGCACACCTGCAGCAGGAATGTCCGCGAGGTCATCCTCCTTCGTCACCGGAAGCTGGATGCCTTCCAGCGGAAAACGGTCAAAATACTCGCGCGGTACATACCACGGCAGGTGCGGCTTCACATAGCCCACACCGAGGAAAAGCGGCTTGTCCAGCGGGGCCGTCTTGAGTTGATTCACGGCCCAGTTGGTGAGCTTGTAATCACCCATCTCCTGCGGTTTGGCATCCACGGCACCCCAGTCAAAGTGGCCGCTTTTCAACCCGTTCATGTTTTCTTCATGCTCGTTGATGCTGGGAAAAAGCCCCTCCCATTTCGTCCAGCCATCTTCACGGCCTTCGGCATTGAAGTTGTGATAAATCTTGCCACCACCCAGGGTATTGTAGCCCAGGGCCAAGAAGTGGCGGTTGATCGTCAGCGTATTCTTCATCACACCCTGGGCCGGATCTCCATTCGTGTAAATACCCGTCTGCCAGGGGCGCAGGCCGCTCATCAGCGCCGCTCGCGAAGGATTGCACGCCGGGGCTGCACAGTGGCTGTTGGTGAAGGCCATGCCACGCGCGACAAGGCGGTCGATGTTAGGTGTCTTCGTCTGCGGATGCCCGCCCAGGTGGGTGACCCAGTCATTCAAATCATCCACGGCGATGAAGAGGACATCCGGCTTTTCAGCCGCTGAAAGAGTGAGAGCAAACAGGCCCAGCAGGGCGATGAGAAGGCGCATGGGTTTCATGAGCGCTGGGGAACGTGGTCAGCGCAAACCATCTTCCCGTTTTTCTTCATTGCATCGTCACTCCTCTGTCTTTCTTTATCGCTCATGAC